>CAIMLY010000360.1 GCA_903842425.1 uncultured Alphaproteobacteria bacterium
GACCGGACGACGGCCCTGGGCCTGGAGGCGACGGCCTCAGGACAACTGGCCGGCTTGGACATCGACGCCAGCTACACCCGCACCCGGGCCCGGCTTGAGGGCCAGGGCGGCGCCCCCGACCAGGACCTGGCGCGCCGGCCCCGGGACATGGCCTCGCTCGACGTCAGCCGGACCCTTGCCCGGGACCTCCGCCTGGGCCTGGGCCTCAGCTATTCCAGTGAAAGCCTCAGCGACCTCTGGGGGGGACCCCCGCTGAAGGCGCACATGACCCTGGGGCTGCGGGCCGAGATCCCGCTCGGGCCCCGGCTCTCCGTGTACGGACGGGTTGATGATCTGTTGGACGAAGGGCCCGAGACCGTGCGGGGCTACGGGTCTCCGGGCCGGGTGGCGACCCTCGGCGTGAGGACGCGTTTCTGACCATGGAGACGGGATTCCAGCAGGCGATCAGCCGGAGGGTCGCGGCCGCCGGGATCGCCGCAGCAGCCGGGCTGGGTGCAGCGCCGGCCGGTCCGCACCGTATCGTGTCGCTCAATCCCTGCCTGGACGCCCTGCTGGTCCACCTGGCGGACCGTCGCCAGATCGCCGGGATCAGCCGCCTGTCCCGGGATCCGAAGGCCTCGACCATCGCCGACATCGCCGCGACCCTTCCGGTTTCCGGCGAGACCGCCGAGGAGGTCCTGCTGCTGCGCCCGGACCTGGTCCTCGCCAGCACCCACACCGCCGCCGCCACGCGCCGGGCCCTCCAGCGCCTGGGCGTCGATGTCGCCGCCCTCGGCGCTCCGGCGACGGTGGCCGAGAGCCTGGCCCAGGTCCGCACCCTGGCGGCGCGGGTCGGGCGGCCCGGCAGGGGCGAGGCCCTCTGCACCCGGATCGAGGCGGCCCTCGCCGCCGCCGCCACGCCCGTCCGCCGGCGCCCGGAAATGCTGGTCCTCCTGTCGGGCGGCCTGGCCGCCGGGCCGGGCTCCCTGCCCGACGACCTGCTGAGGCGGCTGGGGATCGTCAACGCCGCGCCTCGGCTGGGCCTGTCCGGCTGGACGCCCGCGCCCCTGGAGGTCCTGGTCGCCTCGCCGCCGGAAGTCCTGGTGCGCGCCTCGGGCGGGAGCGGGGCCGATCGCCCGGACCGCCTGACCCGACACGCCGCCCTCGACCGGCTGGGGGACCGGGTCCTCATGGCCGAGATCCCCGAGCGCCTCCTCTTCTGCGGCGGCCCCTCCCTCATCGAGGCGGCGGGGCGGCTGGCCGCCATCCGGAAACGGGCCCTGGAGCGGCGACCATGACCCGGCGGCGGATCGTGATCGCCGGCCTGGCCGTCCTGGTGCTCGTCCTGGCCGCCGCGAGCCTGGTCATCGGGCGGACCCCCCTGCCCCTGGCCGAGATGCTGGCGCATCCGGAGGACCCCCTCTGGGCCGTGCTCGTCCAGCTTCGCCTGCCGCGGACGCTGCTGGCCCTGCTGATCGGGGCGGGCCTGGGCCTGTCCGGCGCCGCCCTGCAGGGCTTCACCCGCAACCCCCTGGCCGATCCCGGCGTGCTGGGCGTCTCCGCCTGCGCCGCCCTGGGGGCCGTCCTGACCCTCTGGCTGCCCCTGGCCTTCCCCCTGCTCCAGCCCCTGGCCGCCATGGGCGGCGCCCTGGCGGGCGTGGGCCTGCTGCTCGCCCTGTCGGGGGGCGCCAGTTCCATGACCGTCTTCCTGCTGGCCGGGGTGGTGCTGAACACCATCGCCGGCGCCGGCGTGGCCCTGGCCCTCTCCCTCGCCCCAACCCCCTGGGCGGTGAACGGCATCATCGACTGGCTGATGGGCTCCCTCGCCGACCGCAGCCTCGAGGATGTCGCCTTCGCCGGGCCCTTCATCCTGGCGGGCCTGGTCCTCCTGGCCCTCACCGGACGGGCCCTGGACGCCCTGACCCTGGGCGAGTCCGGGGCGGCGAGCCTGGGGATCGACCTGTCCCGCACCCGCGCCCTCCTGGCCGCCGGGACCGCACTGGCCGTGGGCGCCGGCGTGGCGGTGGCCGGGGTGATCGGCTTTGCGGGCCTGGTGACGCCTCATCTCCTTCGCCCCCTGGTCGGCGCCCGACCCTCGGGCCTGCTCTGGCCCTCGGCCCTCGGCGGGGCGGCGATCGTGCTCGCCGGGGACCTGGCGGTGCGGCTGACGCCCTCGGCGGCGGAGGTCCGGCTGGGCGTGGCCATGGCCTGCCTGGGAGGCCCCTTCTTCCTCTTCCTCCTCCTGTCCCTGCGCCGGAGGATGGGATGATCGGCGCTCTGGAAGCCCGGGGCCTGACCCTGAAGCGCGGCCGGCGGGAGATCCTCGCCGGGCTGGACCTGTCCCTGAACCGGGGAGAGGTCACTGTCCTCCTCGGCCCGAACGGCGCGGGCAAGTCGACCCTGCTGGCCGGCCTCTGCGGCCTGCTCAGCCCCGCTTCCGGCCGGGTCCTCCTGGACGGCGCGGACCTGGCCGCCCTCGCCCCCGCCGCCCGGGCCCGCCGGATCGGCTTCCTGCCCCAGACGCCCGAGATCGCCTGGCCCCTGGAGGTGCGCATCCTCGTCGGCCTGGGCCGCACCCCGCACATCGGCGCCCGGGGCCTTGCGGCTGAGGACGCCCGGATCATCGAGGCGGCCCTCGCCGACGCCGGCGCCGCCGACCTGGCCGACCGGGACGCCTCGACCCTGTCCGGTGGCGAACGCGCCCGCGTCATGATCGCCCGGGTGCTGGCGGGAGAGCCCGACTGGCTGCTGGCTGACGAGCCCCTCGCGGGCCTCGACCCCGGCTGCCAGATCGACGCGGCCGCGACCCTGGTGCGGCGGGCGAGGGCAGGCTGCGGCGTCGTCCTGACCCTGCACGACCTGACCCTGGCGGCCCGGATCGCCGACCGGATCCTGGTGCTGGGGGGAGCCAAGCTCCTCGCCGACGGGCCGCCGGAAGTCGCCCTGGTCCCCGACGTGCTGGCCCGCGCCTTCGGGGTCCGCACAGCCCTGCGGCGGGGACCGGAGGGCGTGACCGTCGACATTCTCGGCCGAGCCTAGCCTCCCGCCGCCAGCAGGTCCGCCAGGGTCCAGTTTCCGTCCCAGTACAGGCCGCTCCACCCGGCCTGGCGCGCGGCGGCGACATTGTCCGGCCGGTCATCCACCAGGGTCAGGTCTGCGGGCGCATGGGCCGTCCGGGCGGCGACCGTGGTGAAGAAGCCCGGATCGGGCTTGGCCCAGCCGACATCCGCAGAATAGTGCATGGCGGTGAAATGGTCCTGCAGCCCGAGGGTCTTCCAGAGGAAGGCGGCGCGCTCGTGCTCCTGGTTGGTGGCGAGGTGGAGGTCGACCCCCGTATTCCGGAGCGGCTCGAGCTGGGCGAGGAAGGCCGCGTCCAGGTCCGCATCGTGCTGGAACCAGTAGTCCATCAATTCGCGGGCGGTCAGATGGGGGGCGCACCGTTCGAGAACCGGGCCGAGGCGGGCGGGCAGGCTCGCCCTGCCAACCGCGATCTCCGCCCAGTGAACATCGAAGAACTCGGCGTGGAGGACGGCAGGCGAAAGGCCCAGGTCCGCCTCAAGCTCCCTGGCCCAGCCCACGGGATGCGAGCGCACCAGGACCCCGTCGACATCGACCATCAGGATCTTCATCACGACCTGACCCTGGCCGGCCGGATCGCCGACCGGGTCCTGGTGTTGGGCGAAGACGCCCTCATCGCCGGCCCGCTTCGTCAATCGC
>CAIMLY010000361.1 GCA_903842425.1 uncultured Alphaproteobacteria bacterium
CGGCGGCGTGCGGGTCTACAACCTCGAGGTCACTGGCCGGAAGCTCGAGACCGACCTGACCATGGCTGGCCCGGTCTTCGGCTATCGCTACGCCTTCTGATCCGGCGGGGGCTCAGCCCCCTGCCTTGTCCCCGGTCCGGTAGTCTCCAAAGGCGGAGTCCCGGCTCGTCAGCGCCTTGGTGACCCCCTGCCGCAGCTCCGCCATATAGGTGCGGCTCGCTGGCGTGTGCCAGCCGAGAGCGTGCAGGTCGGTGCCCGCGCGGATGCCGGCCCTCATGCCCATGGCTTCCATCTGCCGGTGTACGAGGCGCTTGTTGAGCTGGGCCAGCTCGGGATCCACCTTGGCGATCCGCTCAGCCATGGCCAGGACCTCGCCTTCGAGGTCTTCGGCCCTGAAGGCGCGGTTGGCGAATCCCAGCCGGACGGCCTCCAGCCCGTCAAAGGCGTCGCCGGTGAGCATCAGCTCCATGGCGGCGCGCATTCCGACGATCCAGGCGTGATACTGGTTGTCCGGCGGGCTCATGGTCCGCACGGCGGGGTAGCCGATCTTGGCATCCTCGGCGACGTAGACGAGGTCGCAGGCGACCGCGAGCTCGGAGCCGCCCGCAAGGCACCAGCCATGCACCTGGGCGATGATCGGCTTGGACATGTCCCACATGCGGAAACAGCCCTCGACCACGTGGCGGGCCCACTGGCCCTGGCCGCCGGCGGTGTGGAACGGCAGGGCGCCGACCCCCGCCAGGTCGTAGCCTGAAGAGAAGCAGGGCCCAGCCCCCCGCAGGATGATCACCCGGACGCCAGGATCGCTGTCGGCGGCCTCCAGCGCGGCAAACAGCTCACCGCGCAGGGCGTTGGACAGGGCGTTGCGCTTCTCAGGACGGTTGAGGGTCAGTCGCCGGATGTGCGGCGCCGGATCGTCGATCAGGAGGATGGGCTGGTCGGTCATGCTGTGTCTCTCCGTGGTTGGCCCCAGCCTAGGCGCGGCGGCCCTGCCGCGACAAGCTCCCGCAGGTTGACGCAGGGTCCGGCTTGACGGGCCCCGCCGCCGCCCGGCTAATCGGCGGAAAGGCAGGAGACCCAGGATGAAACTCTACAATTCCGTCGGACCCAACCCGCACGTCGTGCGCATGTTCATCGCCGAGAAGGGCCTGGACATCCCCAGGCAGGAAGTCGACCTGATGGGCGGCGAAAACCGTCGGCCGCCGTTCAACTCCACCGTGAACGTGGCCGGCCAGCTGCCGTCGCTCGAACTCGACAATGGCAAGACGATCTCCGAGATCACCGCGATCTGCGAGTACCTTGAAGAGGTCGGCGCCGGCCCGGCCCTGATCGGCGCCACGCCTGAGGAACGCGCAGAGACCCGCATGTGGGTGCGCCGCATCGACCTGAACATCTGCGAGCCCATGGCCAATGGCTTCCGCGCCGCCGAGGGGCGCGCCCTGTTCGCCAACCGCATCAAACTGGTCGGGGCGGACGGCGCAAAGGAACTCAAGGAGATCGCCCGCGACCGGCTGATCTGGCTGGACGGCCTGCTGGCCGGCCGCACATGGGTGGCGGGCGAACGCTTCACGCTGGCCGACATCCTGCTGTTCGGCTTCCTGGCCTTCGGCGCCCAGGTCGGCCAACCCATCCCGGACGAGGCCGGCAACATCAAGGCCTGGTTCGAGCGCACCAAGGCCCGGCCGAGCGCTGCGGCCTGAGGCCTCTCAGTCGGCCCCTCCCGGGGCGGAGGCCGCAGCGCGGGTCGCTGGCGGACCGCGGTCCAGCTCCTCCCGGAGCCGGTCGCGGTCCAGGTCGCCTTCCCAGCGGGCGACCACCAGGGTGGCGACGCCATTTCCCACCAGGTTGGTGAGGGCCCGGCACTCGCTCATGAAGCGGTCGACCCCCACCAGCAGGGCCAGGCCGGCGATCGGGATGTCCGGGATCACCGCCAGGGTCGCCGCCAGGGTAATGAATCCCGCGCCTGTCACCCCGCTCGCACCCTTCGAGGTCAGCATGGCCACGCCCAGCAGGGTCAACTCCTGGCCCAGGGTGATGGGGATGTTCATGGCCTGGGCGAGGAACAGGGTCGCCAGGGTCATGTAGATGTTGGTGCCGTCGAGGTTGAAGCTGTAGCCCGTAGGGATGACGAGGCCCGTCGTCGTCTTGCCCGCGCCCAGCTGCTGGAGCTTCTGCATCATCTGCGGCAGGACCGACTCCGAGGACGAGGTCCCGAGCACGATCAGCAGCTCCTCGCGGATGTAGCGCAGGAACTTCAGGATCGAAAAGCCCGCGACGGCGGCGATCAGGCCCAGCACCACCAGCACGAAGATCAGCGAGGTGGCGTAGAAGGTCGCCACCAGGGCGCCCAGCTTTAGGAGGGCGGCCAGGCCGAACTTGCCGATGGTGAAGCCCATGGCCCCGAAGGCCCCGATGGGGGCGAACTTCACGACCACCTGGATGACGCCGAAGAACAGGTGGGAGATGTTGTCGAAGACATCGGCGGCCTGACGGCCGAACTCGCCCAGGCGGGTGCAGGCGAACCCGGTGAGGATGGCGATCAGCAGGACCTGCAGCAGGTTGCCCTCGGCGAAGGCGCCGAAGAAGGCCTCGGGGATCACCGCCAGGAGGGACTCCGACAGGGTCGCGCCGTGCGAGGCCTTCTCGACATAGCCGGCGGCGATGGTGGGATCGAGGGTGGCGGGATCCACATTGAACCCGGCGCCCGGCTGGACGACGCGCCCGACGACCAGACCGACCACCAGGGCCAGGGTCGAGACCACCTCGAAATAGACCAGGGTCTTCAGGCCGAGCCGGCCAAAGGCCTTCATGTCGCTCATGCGGGCGATGCCGGCGGCCACCGTGCAGAAGATCACCGGGGCGATGACCATCTTGATCAGGCGCACGAAGGCATCGCCCAGGGGCTTCAGCGCGACGCCGATCTCGGGCCAGAGAAAACCGACCAGGATGCCCAGGACGATGGCCACCAGGACCTGGACATAGAGAAGGCGCAAGCTGCGCAGGACGATCATTCGCGGCCTCGCCTTTCCTGGTGCGGGCGGTCGGGGTCGAACCGACACTCCTTTCGGAACCGGATTTTGAGTCCGGCGCGTCTGCCAATTCCGCCACGCCCGCTGATCTTCACTGGTGATAGCCCCTGCCCCGGCGCCCTGCATCCGTTTTCTGCCGGGCTTGCGTCTCGGCGCGACCGGGTTCAGATGAAAACCGTTCTCAGGACCTCCCTTCCCCCGGAGCCCGTCCCATGCCCCATGACTCCGCCGCGGCGGCTGACGGCCCGGTGCTCCGGCTCGGCGAGGCCCACCCCGGCGACCGGGGCGTCATCCTGGAAGTCCGGACCCCGCCCGCAGGATCGACGGGCGGCGTGGACCCTGCCGAGCTCGAGCTCCGCCTGCTGGAGTTCGGCTTCGTGGAGGGCGCCCAGGTGGAGGTGCTTCACGAGGGCCTGCTGGGCGGGGATCCCATCGCCGTGAAGGTCGACGACATGCGCGTGGCCCTGCGCCGGGGCGAGGCGATGAACGTCATCCTGGCCCCGGAGGCCGTGTGAGTTCCCTCCCCGTCGCCACCTTCGCCCTTGTCGGCAATCCGAACTGCGGAAAGACGGCCCTGTTCAACGCCCTGACGGGCGGCCGGCAGAAGGTGGCCAACTACGCCGGCGTCACGGTGGAGCGGAAGGAAGGCCTGGCCGACCTTCCCGACGGCCGCAGGGTGCGACTGGTCGACCTGCCGGGCACCTACTCGCTGAGGGCCCGGTCGCCCGACGAGGCGGTGACCCGGGATGCGGTCCTCGGACGGCTGAAGGGCGAGCCCGCCCCGGACGTCATCCTCTGCATCGCGGACGCCACCAACCTGGGCCTCGTCCTGCGCCTGGCCCTGGAGCTGAAGTCCACAGGGCGCCCCGTGGTCCTTGTCCTCAACATGATCGACATCGCCGAGCGCCAGGGGATCGCCATCGACACCGAGGCGCTTTCCCGGGGACTGGGCGCGCCCGTGACTGCGACGGTGGCCACGCGGCGGCGGGGTCTGGAGGCCCTGCTGGAGCTGGCCGCAGACCAGGTCGGGCGGGAGGCCGCGACGCCCGAAGGAGGATGGCGCGAGCCGACGGCCAAGGAGGTCCGGGACGCCCACCGGCAGGCGCGCGACCTGGTGCGTGTCGCCGTGAAGCCGCCCAGCCGGCCGGACACCCTGACCGGCCGGCTCGACTCCTGGTTCCTGCACCCGGTGGCCGGCGTGGTCATCCTGCTGGGACTGCTTTTCCTGATGTTCCAGGCGGTCTTCACCTGGGCGACGCCGGCCCAGGACCTGGTCGAGGCGGGCTTCGCGGCCCTGGGCGCCGGCGCGGCCGCCGTCCTGCCCGCCGGGTGGCTGACCGGCCTGGTGGTCGACGGGCTGATCGCCGGGGTCGGGTCGGTGCTCGTCTTCCTCCCGCAGATCCTCATCCTCTTCCTGTTCATCCTCCTGCTGGAGGACTCCGGCTACATGGCGAGGGCGGCCTTCCTGATGGACCGCATCATGGGCGGGGCGGGCCTGCACGGGCGCGCCTTCATTCCCCTCCTGTCCAGCTTCGCCTGTGCGGTCCCGGGGGTCATGTCGACCCGGGTGATCGACAGTCGGAGGGACCGGCTGACCACCATCCTGACCGCCCCCCTGATGACCTGCTCGGCGCGGATCCCGGTCTACACACTGATCATCGGCGCCCTGATCCCGAACCGCACCGTCGGCGGCGTCCTCAGCCTCCAGGGCCTGGTGATGTTCGGCCTCTACGCCTCGGGCATCCTGTCAGCGCTTCTCATCGCCTTCCTGATCCGGAAGGTGTTCTGGCGGGGGGGCAGCGAGCCCTTCATGATGCAGTTGCCGGACTACAAGCGCCCAGAGCCCGCCAACCTCGCGCGGAACCTGGGCCAGAAGGCCTGGGCCTTCATCAGCCGGGCGGGCCGCATCATCCTGCCGCTGATGGTCCTGGTCTGGGCCCTCTCGATCTGGCCCGCGCCGCCCCCGGGGGCGGAAGGCCCCGCCATCGCCTACAGCGCCGCCGGCCGCCTGGGCCGCTGGCTCGAGCCGGTCTTCGCCCCGATCGGCTTCAGCTGGGAAATGGTGGTGGCCCTGATCCCGGGCATGGCTGCGCGGGAGGTGGCGGTGGCCGCCCTGGGAGCGATCTACGCCGTGGGCGGCGAAGACGGGGCGCTCGCAGGGATCCTGGCCCGGCAGTGGTCCCTGGCCTCGGGTCTCGCCTTCCTGGCGTGGTATGTCTTTGCGCCCCAGTGCGTCGCCACACTGGCGGTGGTGAAGCGGGAGACCGGGGGATGGCTTTGGCCCTCGGTCATGTTCGCCTACATGCTGGCCCTTGCCTACGCCGCCGCCTTACTGGTCTTCCGGGGCGCCACGGCCCTGGGCCTCGGCTGAGGGCCCCTCGACATGCTGCGCCGCCTCTACCAGAAAGTGCTGGCCCTCGCGGGATCCCGGCGGGCGCCCTGGGCCCTGGCCGTGGTGTCCTTCGCCGAGAGCTCCTTCTTTCCCATTCCGCCGGACGTCATGCTGGCGCCCATGGTGCTCGCCCGCCGCGACCGCGCCTTCGTCTACGCCGCCATCTGCACGGCGGCTTCGGTGGCGGGGGGCATGCTGGGCTACGCCATCGGCTTCTTCCTCGAACCCCTCGGCCTGGCCCTGCTCCGCCTGATGGGGCACGCCGAGGGACGCGACGCCTTCCAGGCCTGGTTCAGCCAGTGGGGACTGGCCGTCATCCTGATCAAGGGCCTCACACCCGTGCCCTACAAGCTGGTGACCATCGCCTCGGGCCTCGCGCACTTCTCGTTCTTCACCTTTGTCTGGGCCTCGGTGGTCACCCGGGGGGCCCGGTTCTTCCTGACGGCCGCCATCCTCAAGTTCTATGGGCCGGCCCTGCTGGCGGAGTTCGAGCGAAGGATGACCTTCTACGTCCTCGGCGGCGGGGCGCTCCTGGCCAGCGCCCTGGTGATCTGGAAGCTGGCGTCATGAGGCCCCCTTGGTCCCGGTCGGGTTTCAGGGGATAAGGCGGACATGGTGACAGTCCCCACAGGTCTGCGGGATCGGCTGCCAGGGGCCTGGCCTGTCCTGGCCCTGGCCGCCAGCGCCGCCATGCTGGCCGCCGCCCACGCCTTTGAGCGGATCGGCGGCTATGCGCCCTGCCTTCTCTGCCTCCGGCAGAGGGAGGTCTACTGGGTCGCGGGGAGCCTCGCCCTTGGAACCCTTATCCTGTTGAGGACGCCCCGGGGCCACGGGCTCCGCCCCTGGCTGGGCCTGGCGCTTGGCGGGGTCTTCCTGTTCGGCGCCGGACTCGCCGCCTACCACGCCGGGGCGGAGTGGAAGTGGTGGCCGGGTCCGGGCGCCTGCGCCGGCGTGAGCGGCTCGGTTTCCAGCCTCGACATGTCGGGCATCCTCGATGGCTCCCTCAAGGTCCGGCCACCGGCCTGCGACGAGGCGGCCTGGCGCCTGCTTGGCCTGTCCATGGCCGGCTGGAACGTCCTTGTGTCCCTCGGCCTGGCGGCGGCGGGCCTGCTGGCCTGGCGACTGGACAGGAACACCCGATGACACACGCCCCCAATCGCCCCGGCGCCGGGGCCTCTGCGGCCCGCCTTGCCGAGATCCTGCGGGTGGACCATGCGGGCGAGCTGGGCGCCGTTCACATCTATCGCGGCCAGCGGGCCGTCCTGGGCGGAGCCCCGGGCAAGCAGAGGATCGCCGGACAGCTGGAGGAGATGGAAGCGCATGAGGCCCGGCACCTCGCCCGGTTCGAGGCGCTCCTCGCCGAGCGTCGCGTCCGCCCCACCCTCATGACGCCGCTCTGGCGGGTCGCCGGGTTCGCCCTGGGCGCCGGGACCGCCCTGCTGGGCGAGAAGGCGGCCCATGCCTGCACCGAGGCCGTGGAGACCGTGATCGGCGAACACTACGCCGGGCAGGTGGCGGAACTCGCGGAACGGGAACCCGAACTCGCCGCCGAGCTCTCCGGCTTCCGCGACGAGGAACTCGCCCACATGGACCTCGCCGTCGAGGAGGGCGCCCGGGAGGCCCCGGCCTACCCGCTGCTGGCGGCCGCCATCCGCCTTGGATGCCGGACCGCCATCCGGATCAGCGAAAAGATCTGAAGCCCGGCCAGCCGCTCCGGGGCCTCAGGGCTCCAGTTCCACGTCCCAGTAAAGATAGTCCATCCAGGACTGGTGCAGGTGGTTGGGCGGAAACCGGCGTCCCTGTTCCTGCAACTCCCAGGAGGTCGGACGGGCGGGCCTCCGGAGGAGCGACATCCGCGCCTCCTCGGGCGTGCGCCCCCCCTTGGCGAGGTTGCAGCGGGAGCAGGCGGTGACGATGTTGGTCCAGCTTGTCCGCCCGCCCCTCGAACGGGGCGCCACGTGGTCGAAGGTCAGGTCCTCGGTGCGCCCGCAGTAGACGCAGGCGAATCCGTCCCTGAGGAAGACGTTGAAGCGGGTGAAGGCCGGGGACCGGTCCTGGGCGACGTACTCCTTGAGGCAGACCACCGAAGGCAGCCGCATGGCGAAGGACGGCGAGCGGACCTCCTGGTCGTAGGTGGACACCACCTCCACGCGGTTCAGGAACACCGCCTTGACCACGTCCTGCCAGGGCCACACCGAGAGGGGATAGTAGCTCAGCGGCCGGAAATCGGCGTTGAGGACCAGGGCGGGCCAACCGGAAAGGGGCTGGTCAAGCACCTGCATGACCAAACCCTGCGCCCCCGGGGCGCCCATCGATCAGGAAGCAAGAGGTCGAGAAGTCGAGGCTCCCCTGTGAAGGCTGCGACGGGATTAAGGGCCGATTCTCAGGCCCGCGCCCAGTGACGCTCCGAAGACAAAAAAGGGGCCCCCGAAGGGGCCCCAGTTGGAGGAAGCCGGGAAGACGGGACGGGTCAGGCGACCGCCAGAAGCAGGCTGCCGATGGCGGCCACAAAGCTCAGCGAGAGCAGGAAGATGGGGGCCGCGCGATCGACCAGGACTTCGAAGACGACGGAGGGGCAGAGGGGTTGGGTCATGACAAACACACCTTCAGTTGGAAGGCCCGGAGGAGCGGGCCGCTCGATTTGAACAATGCTTAGATAGCAGGAATCTAAACGTTGTAAAGATGTATTCCGCGTTTTCTCTCGCGTGGACTCCTCCTGGGTCCGGACAAACAAAAAGGGCCCCCGGAGGGGCCCTTCAGACGTCCTGTCCAGATCTCAGCCCAGCAGGGAGGCGACCAAGGCGACGGCGACGGTCAGGCCGAGGGCCAGGAGATAGGCCGGGGTCAGACGATCGATGAGACGTTCAACGTAAGCGAGAGACATGACACACACTTTCAAGTTGGGGCCCCGTAAGCGTGGGGCTGTTTTTTGCTGCACCTGCGAAATGGGGATGATCTGATCGTTGTCAAGATTGGCTTGCCCCGGTTTTTGATCCCCATTACTGAGATTTCATGGAACAAGCGCCCGTGGCGGAGACCCGCCCCTATCACCACGGCGATCTTCGCCGGGCCCTGGTCGAGGCGGGACGCCGGCTGCTGGAGGCCGAGAGCGGGGCCGACATCTCGCTCCGGGCGGTGGCGCGGGAGGCGGGGGTCAGTCCGGCCGCCCCGTATCATCACTTCCGGGACAAGAGCGAACTGCTCGACGCCCTCGCGATGGAGGGCTGGGACCTCCTGGCCGAACAGATGCGGGCGGAACTGGCTGGCGACGCC
>CAIMLY010000362.1 GCA_903842425.1 uncultured Alphaproteobacteria bacterium
CCAGACCAATGTCACCCTGTGCTTCTCGGCGGCCCAGGCCCTGCTGGCCGCCAAGGCCGGGGCGACCTACGTCTCGCCCTTCATCGGTCGCCTGGACGACCACGGCGCGGACGGCATGGACCTGATCACCGAGATCCGGGCCATCTACGACATCTACGACTTCGACACCGAGATCCTCGCCGCCTCCATCCGGAGCCCGGCGCATGTCACCGCCGCCGCACTCTGCGGCGCGGACTGCGCCACCATCCCGCCGGACGTCTTCGCCGCCCTCTTCAAGCACCCGTTAACCGAACGCGGGCTTTCTCAGTTCCTGAGCGACTGGGCCGCCACGGGGCAGTCGATTCTCTGATCCGGGGACACAGGAACAATGAGCGGTGCGGGCGAGGCGGACTTCACGGACGGGCCCGGGCCCGAGACGGTTCGCGCCGCCCTGCGTCGACGCCCCGACATCCTGACAGGCGATCCCGAGACCCTTCAGGCCCTCGGCCTCGCCCTCAGGCCTGACGCCCGCGTGGTGGAGTTCGGTCCCGCCGCCCTCGCCCGGTTCAGCGAGACCGCCCGCGCGGAAAGCGAGGCCCGGGCCCGGCTCGAAGCCGTCGCCCACGCCAACTTCGTCGCCCAGGCCCAGACCCGGGAGGGCGTGGTGGACCTCCTCGACGCCCTCGACGCCCCCGACCTGGCCCTCCGCCTCGACGAGGTCGCCCGGGCCCGTTTCGGCCTGCAGGCGGGCGCCCTGGGGCTGGAAGGGCCGACGGCTCCCGGGGGCTGGCGCCGCCTGCCCGAAGGCGGCGTCGACCAGGTGCTGGAGGACGGGGCCGACCTCCTGCTGGGCTTCCGGGCCACCGCGCTCGGCCTGTTCGGCGACCAGGCCCCTTTTGTCCGCTCCATGGCCCTGGCCCGGCTGGACCTGCCCTCTGGTCCCGGCCTCCTCGGCTTCGGGTCCGGGGACCCCGACGGCTTCACCCCGGACATGGGCCCCGAGTTGGTCGGCTTCATGGCCCGGGTCGCCGAGCGGCTGGCCCGGCGGATCATGGACGCGGAGCCGGGCGGAGAGGCCTGATGGAGGCCCGCGCGGCCCTCGCCCTGTGGCTGGAGCACCTGGAGCAGGAGCGGCGGCTCTCCCCCCGCACCCTGGCCGCCTACGGCTTCATCGGCAGGCGCTACCTGGGCTTCCTCGAGGGGCACCGGGGCGGTCCCCTGTCGGCGGCGGACCTCGGCGAGGTCACGGCGGCGGACATCCGCGGCTGGCTGGCGGTCCTGCGGCAGGGAGAGGCGCCCCTGTCGCCCCGCTCGCTCTCCCAGTCCCTCTCGGCGATCCGGACCCTGCACGGCTTCCTCGACCGGCGGCTGGGCATCCCCAATCCCGCCCTGGCCCTTGTGCGGGGGCCAAGGGTCAGCCCCTCGGCGCCCCGCCCGGTCACCGAGGCCCAGGCGCTGGAGATCCTCGCCGAACCGGCCCTGGACGCGGACCTGGACCCCTGGGAGGCGGCGCGGGACGAAGCGGTCTTGACCCTGCTCTACGGCTGTGGCCTGAGAATCTCCGAGGCCCTCTCCCTGCGGCGGCGGGACGCCCCCCTGGGCGAGAGCCTGCGGATCACCGGCAAGGGCTCCAAGACCCGCCTGGCGCCCGTCCTGCCCCGGGTGGCGCAGGCGGTGGCGGCCTACCTCGCCGCCCTTCCCTTCCCGCTGGCGCCGGACGAGGCCCTGTTCCGGGCCCGGCGCGGGGGTCCGCTCTCGGCCCGTCATGTCCAGGCCGCCGTGCAGCGGATGCGGGGCCGGCTGGGCTTGCCCGACAGCGCCACGCCCCACGCCCTGAGGCACGCCTTCGCCACCCATCTCCTGGGGGCAGGGGCCGACCTGCGGTCGATCCAGGAACTGCTGGGACACGCCTCCCTGTCCACCACCCAGCGCTACACCCAGGTGGATTCCGCGGCCCTGCTCAGGGCCTATGCGAGCGCCCACCCGAGAGCCTGAGTTCATTTTGCCCGGGCTTGCGTGAATCGAGTAAGCTTTGACTTATCCGGCGGCTTCAGGAGATTTACACATGAAACCCGTGACCCTGGCCGCCACCTCGGCATTCCTCCTTGCCGTCGCTTCAGGCGCCCATGGGGAGGAGGCCGCCAACAACGGCACGGACCCGACCAAGCTGACCACCGTGGCCCAGGCGACCTGGGAGCGCCTGGACCTCAAAGGCGGCTTCCGGAGCGACACCCTGAAGCTGAACTACACGGTTCCGCTCGGGGAAAAGCGGGACTGGAGCCTCCGCTACCGCGTGCCCGTCGCCTCCGTCGACGTCCTTGGGGACGACAGCTACGGCCTGGGCGACGCCTCAGTGCAGGCGACCCATGTCTTCGGCCTGAGCCGCCAGGGCGGCTGGGTCGCCCAGGGGGAGATGATCTTCGACACCGCATCCAGGGACGAGCTCGGCACGGGCAAGAACGTCCTCAAGGGGACGCTCATCAGGGCCTGGTTCCTCAAGGACGGCGCGATCTTCGCCCCCGCCCTCGTCCATTCGGAGTCGCTCTGGGGCGACGACCGCAGGCGGGACGTTCGCGCAACGACGATGGACTTCTACTACGTACCCAAGCTGAAGGACTCGCGGAACCTGATCACGATCGACCCCTCGATCAACCAGGACTGGGAGAACGACAGGACCTTCCTGGGCCTCGCAGTGACCTACGGCCGGGTGGTCGGTCCCGCCTTCGGCGG
>CAIMLY010000363.1 GCA_903842425.1 uncultured Alphaproteobacteria bacterium
CAAGATCGTCGGGCCCGGCAACGCCTGGGTGACGGCGGCCAAGCGCAGGGTCTACGGCCAGGTGGGCATCGACGCCCTGGCCGGCCCCTCAGAGATCGTGGTGGTGGCGGACGCGGACAACGACCCGGCCTGGATCGCCGCCGACCTGCTCTCGCAGGCCGAGCATGACCCGGCCGCCCAGTCGATCCTGATCACGGACGACGCCGCCTTCGCCGACCGGGTGGTCGCGCAGGTGGAGGCCCAGCTGAAGACCCTGGCCACGGGCGAGACCGCCGGCCGGTCCTGGGCCGACCACGGGGCGGTGATCCTGGCGCCGCTGGGCGAGACGCCCGCCCTGGTGGACCGCCTGGCGCCCGAGCACGTGGAGCTGGCCGTGGCCGACCCGGAGGCGCTGTCGAACCGGATCCGTCACGCCGGGGCCATCTTCCTGGGCCGACACACGCCGGAGGCCCTGGGCGACTATGTGGCCGGTTCGAACCACGTCCTGCCCACCAGCCGGGCGGCGCGGTTCTCCTCGGGCCTGTCGCTCTACGACTTCCTGAAGCGCACCTCGCTGGTCCGGGCCGGGGAGGGCGGCTTCGCTGTCCTGGGCCCCCACACGGTCGCCCTGGCCGATGCCGAGGGCCTGCCCGCGCACGCCCGATCGGCCGCCCTGCGCCTGGGCCGGGACGGGTGACGGCCATGCGCGGATTGCTCTAGGATCGGACGGCAGCTTGCGAACCGGACATGGCCGAGCCTGACCGCACCCTCCAGCGCCTGCAGAGCGTCGAGCTGGACGAAGAGTCCCTCGCGGCGATCTCGCGCGACCAGGAGCAGGAGCGGAAGATCGCCATCTTCGACCTGCTTGAGCAGAACTATTTCGCCCCCGAGGGCGCGCCTGGCGGGCCCTATGACCTGCACATGGGCCTGGTCGAGAACCGGCTGGTGCTGGACGTGACGGGCCCGGCGTACCAGCGTCGGCACATCCTGTCGCTCTCGCCCTTCCGGGGGCTGATCCGCGACTATTTCATGATCTGCGAGAGCTATTACCAGGCCATCCGGCAGGCGACGCCCTCGCAGATCGAGGCCCTCGACATGGGCCGGAGGGGCCTGCACAACGAGGCCAGCGAGCTCCTCCAGCGCCGGCTGGCGGGCAAGGTCGAGACCGACATGGACACGGCGCGCCGGCTCTTCACCCTGATCACCGCCCTGCACTGGAAGGGCTGAGGGGCGGGCCCTGCGCCTCGGCAGTCGACCTTGGGCGCCGACTTAAGGTATAGACCCCTGCCTTCCGGCCCGGCCGTCCGCGATTCCGCGGGTCCGGAGCCGTTTTCGTCGACCCCAAGTCTGGAGCCTGCATGGCCAAGGAAGAACCCCTCGAGTTTCCGGGCACCGTCAGCGAGGTGCTGCCCAACGCCACCTTCCGCGTGAAGCTCGAGAACGACCACGAGATCATCGCCCACACGGCCGGCAAGATGCGCAAGAACCGCATCCGGGTGTCGGCGGGCGACAAGGTGCTCGTGGCCATGACCCCCTACGACCTCACCAAGGGGCGCATCACCTTCCGGGTCCGCTAACCCGTCATGCCCCCGCGGCTGGTCCTGGCTTCCGAGAGCCCGCGACGCCGGGACCTGCTCGCCTCAATCGGCCTCCCGCCCGACCTCATCGCCCCCGCCGACATCGACGAGACGCCGCTGAAGGACGAGCTTCCCCGCCGCCTCGCTGCGCGCCTGGCCGCCGCCAAGGCCGAGGCTGTCGCCGCCCTCCATCCCGACGACTATGTCCTGGCCGCCGACACCGTGGTGTCAGTGGGGCGCCGGATCCTGCCCAAGGCGGCTGACGCGGATGAGGTGGCGCAGTGCCTGAAGCTGCTGTCGGGCCGGGCGCACCGGGTCGTCACCGGGGTCAGCGTCCGCGGGCCCGGCGGCCGGCGGGGGGACCGCCTCGTGGAGACCCGCCTGAAGATGCGCCGCCTGGCCGAGGCCGACATCCGCGCCTATGCCGACTGCGGCGAGGGCGTGGGGAAGGCCGGCGGCTATGGCGTCCAGGGGCGGGCGGGGGCCTTCATCCTGTCGCTCAGCGGCTCCTGGCCGGCGGTGGTCGGCCTGCCCCTGCATGAGACCGAGACCCTGCTGAAGGGCCTGGGCTGGCGTCGGCCGTGAGCCTGCGCCGGGCCTATCTTGACGAGACCCCCGGCGAGACCCGGGGCGTGGTCACCCTGGACGGGCGGCCCGAGCACCTGATCCTGGCGCGGGACGACGACGACCCCCGCCTGCAGCCCGGCGCCCGGATCGCCGCCCGGGTGCGAAAGGTCGAGCCGGCCTTCGCCTCGGCCTTCGTCGACCTGGGCGAGGGGCTCGAGGGCCTGCTGGACTATCCGCCGGACCGACGGCCCGTCGAGGGCGAGATGCTGGAGGTCGAGGTGCGCGCCGCCCCCCGGCCCGGCAAGCTGGCGGCGGTGCGCGCGACGGGTCCCGCCGAGGCCCCGGTGCGGCTCCTGGCCCCCGGGCCCACGGTGGCGGATCGCCTCGCCCACCTTGCGCGCAGCCGCGAGGTCGTGACCGGCGCCGAAGCCCGACGGATGGCCGATGCGGCCGAGGAGGCGGCCCTGACCGAGGCCCATGTCCTGCCCGGCGGAGGCGTGGTGGTCATCGAGCCCACCCGGGCCCTTGTGGCCGTGGACGTGGACATGGGGCCCCGCAAGGGACCGGATCCGAAGTCCCTTGTGCGCCAGCTGAACCTCACGGCCCTGGCCGAGACGGCGCGGCTGCTGCGGCTGAAGGGGCTGGGCGGCCTGGTGGTCATTGACCTGGCCGGACGGGGCCATGACGGGACCGCCCTCCTGAACGCCGCCCGAAACGCCTTCGCCGTCGACAATCCCGGCGTCGCCTTCGGGCCGGTCAGCCGGTTCGGGACCCTGGAGCTGACCGTTCCCCGCCGCACCCGGGCCGCCGCCGAGATCCTGCTCGAGCCGGGGGGGGCGCCGAGCGACCGCACCCTCGCCCAGAGGCTGGTGCGCCGGGCCGAGAGCGAGGCCGAGGCCGAGACCGGCCGGGTCGTGAGGATCCGGGCCGCCCCGCCCGTCGCCAGGCTGGCCTGGCCCCTGGTCGATCGCCTTGCCGGGCGGATGGGCGCCCGCTTCGAACGTGCGGTGGAGGCCGACTGGCCCCGGGACCGCCTTGAGATCCACCTCCCCTGAGGGTTTCGCCGTGACGACCGCCTGTCCCATCTGCAGGAAGCCCGCGGAACCGAAGTTCCGGCCCTTCTGTTCGTCGCGCTGCGCCAACGTCGACCTGCAGCGCTGGCTGTCGGGAAGCTATGTCCTGCCGGGCGACGAACTGGATGACGAGGACCCCGGAAGGGACGCGGAATCCTGACCCGGCCTCGCTGGACACGGCGCGGGGCCTCTTCTATAGAACCGCCTCCGACCCGCGAGGCGTCGCGCCTGGGTAGCTCAGTTGGTAGAGCAGCGGATTGAAAATCCGCGTGTCGCTGGTTCGATTCCGGCCCCAGGCACCATTCCTTTTCAAGGACTTGCGCGACCGTTCGCCTGAGGAGCAGCCCCCGTCTCCTCGCAGGCAGCCGGTTGAAGACGGCCGCGACCCCGTCGCGGGATCATCGTCCGGGGACGGCGCCGGTCGCCACCATCCCTTCCGTCCGCGCCCTCACCTCAGGAGAGGCCAGGCAGGTTGCAACCGCCTCATATCCCGGGGCGCCAGGATAGGGCGCGACCACTGTCGGCGGGCTGTGGTTGGCCGGGCAGAGAAGGATCAGCTCGTCCGGCCCTACGGCGGCAAGGTCGAGCAGGGCGCAGGACCGCGTCGTGGCGAACAGGGAGCGGGCCAGTGGACCCCGCCGGCGAAGATGGGCGATGAGCGCGCGTTGGGCCGCCTCATCGAGACCCTGCTCGATCATGTCGATCACAAGAACGCCGGCCGCCTCGTCCTCCAATTCGACGACCAGGGACCGCAGGGCGTCCGAGATCTCGGCGCCTTCTTCCGCCAGCCAGGCGAGGGTGCTCTCGACGCGCCCTCGCAGGGCCTGGTCGGCCTTGAGCCGCTGCTCTGTCACCTCTGGGGCGCGCTGCAGACGCCCGAGGCCCAGGAAGACGCCATCCGGCAGTTCCTCTGCGAGGCGGAGCGCTAGCCGGGTCTTGCCGCTGCCGAGTGAGCCGATGATGAAATTGATCGCCCGCATTTCATCCAGCTCGAAGCGTTCGCCACCCCATGGCCAGGGCAGATCGAACGCCAAGACAGGTTCCGGGGCAGATGTCGCCAGTCCTGCAAGGTCCGCTGAACTGGGCGATCTCCCTTGAGCGAGATCACCCCGCAAGGCGCGAATCCGCTCGACGATTCCTCTGAGTTGGCCAAGTTGACCTTCAAGGCGCGACTGGTGGGCGGCAAGCGCCGGCTCCAGTCCTTCAGGATCGCCCGCCAGGACCCGCTGCACCTGGGTCAGGCTGAACCCCAGCTCCCGCAGCGCCACAACCTCTGCAGCACGTGTCATCGCCTCTGGGCCGTAGGCGCGCCATCCCGCGTCCGTCCGAAGCGGCGATAGCAGGCCCCGTTCCTCGTAAAGGCGCAGGGCCTTGGCCGAGACGCCAAGCCGACGCGCCGCTTCGGAAGCGTTCAGGAATTGAGCGGATGCCGTCACGAATCACCTCGTCGCCAGCTGACCGCTGTGCCTATGGGGGCGGCCCCAGGGGCTGGGTCAATGGGTGACGAGGGGCGCAGTCTCCTGCATCGCCCTTGGACTGCGGCTAGGCGGTCGCCTTGGCCCAGGCGTCTGAGAGCGCCTGGGGCCCGCCGGAACCAAAGACATAGCGGTCAGGCCGGACCAGGGCGGCCTCGACGCCCTCCCGTGACAGGACTTCGCCCACTGCGGGCCCGAAGTCGCCGAGCAACGGTGAATCCAGCGGCAGGTCGATGACCCCGTCCGGCAGGTCCGCCGGGGCGGATCCAGGGGTCCGGAAGAGCCAGGCGCCCCGGGGAAGGGCGTCATCCATCCGCCGTCCATCCTCCAGCACCGGCTGGGTGAAGGGCCACCCGGCGGCGGGGGTTCCGGGCAGGATGCAGCCCTCGGTGATCGGGGGGTAGCCCGCTGGCCCTGCCGGGACGTTGCCGGCGGCGCGGTCGGCCAGCATGCGCCGGTCCCGCTCAGTGGCGGCCTGCGGGTCGAGGATACAGACCGTGCGCCCCATCATGAGGGCCATGCCGATGATGGCCCGGACATTGGGCTCCCGCTCGGGCTGGTAGGTGTCGAGCAGGGCGTCGGGGGACTGGCCGCGCACCACCCGCCCCAGCTTCCAGGCCAGGTTGGCGGCGTCGCGCAGGCCCGAGCAGAGGCCCTGGCCAGCGAAGGGGGGCATCTGGTGGGCGGCGTCGCCGGCGAGGAGGATCCGACCCTGGCGCCAGCGCTGGGCCACGAGGGCGTGGAAGCGATAGACCGCCGTGCGTTCGAGCCGCACCGCCCCCTCGACCTTCCAGGGCTTGAGGCGTTCGGCGACGAAGGCCGGGTCCTGGGCCTGCTCCGGCGTCTCGCCCGGGCGGAGCATGAACTCCCAGCGGTGGCGGCCCTCGCCCATCAGGACGCAGGTCGTGGGACGGGCCGGGTCGCAGATCTGCAGGTTCACTTCGGGCAGGCGGGCGGCGTCGTCCACCAGGACGTCGACGACCAGCCAGGGCTCGTCGAAGCCAAGATCGTCGAGGGAAAAGCCGCCAAGGCTGCGGACCGTGCTGCGGGCGCCGTCGCAGCCCACGACCCAGCCTGCGTGTACGCGGCGCGGGCCGTCGGGGGTCTCGAGGTCCGCCAGGACCCCGTCCGGGGTTTCGGTGAGGGCGGCCAGGGTCCAATGGCTGCGAAGCTCGACCGGTCCCGCCGAGGCGAGCTGGCCCCGCAGGCAGCCCTCCAGCGAGGGCTGGTGGATCATGAGACCCGAGGGCCAGCCCATGCGGGTGCGGCCCATGACCGAGGGAAAAGACATCAGGACCTCGCCCTTCGCCGTCAGGAAGTCGTAGCGGCTCGAGGTGCGGGAGGTCGCGGCCACGGCGTCGGCGACGCCCAGTCCCTGCAGGAGGCGGATGACCTCGTCGTCGATGTGGGCGGCCCGGGGCAGGGGATAGACGCCTGGCTCGCGCTCGGCGATGATCGTGCGAACGCCTTCCTTGCCCAGCAGGAGGCCGAGGACGACCCCGACAGGCCCCCCGCCGACGACCAGGACGTCGCAGCGTTCCGCGGGCTCCAAGGTCAGGCCTCCGCCTCGATGCGGTTCTCGATGGCGCCGAGGCCCTGGATCTCCACCCGGACGACGTCGCCGGGCTTGAGGAACCGACGGGGGGTCATGGCCGCGCCGATCCCGCCGGGGGTGCCGGTGAAGATGACGTCGCCCGGCTCAAGGGTCATGGCCTGGGACAGGTGGGCGACCTGGTCGAAGACGTCGAAGACCAGGTGGCGGGTGTTCGAGGATTGGCGCGTCTCTCCGTTGACGGTGCAGGAGATGTCCAGGGCGTGGGGATCGACCTCGTCGCCGGTGGTGATCCAGGGTCCGAAGGGGGCGTGGGTGTCGAAGGATTTGCCCAGGCTCCACTGGGGCGTGGCGTGCTGCCAGGCCCGCTCGGTCACGTCGTTGCCGACGCAGTAGCCGAAGATGTGGGCGGCGGCGTCCTCGCGGGCGATGTGCTTGCCGCGCCGGCCGATCACCGCGACCATCTCGGCCTCGTAGTCCACCGCCTGGGAGACCCTGGGCGCCTGGACGGGATCGAAGGGCCCGTTGACCGAGGTCTGGGCCTTGGTGAACCAGACCTGGCGCTCGGGGGTCCCCATGCCGCTCTCGGCGATGTGGTCTGCGTAGTTGAGCCCGATGGCGAAGATCTTCCCCGGCCGGGGGATGGGCGCGCGGAGCCGGACCCCGGAGAGGGGAAGGCCCGAGGCGGGATCCAGGCCGGCGAGCCGAGGGGCGATGTCGGCCCAGGCCGCCAGGTGATCCATCAGCGGGCCGGCCAGGCCGGCGTCGACGATACGGTCGCCCAGGACGACGCCGATGCGGGGGCCGGAGCCGGCTTCGTAGATGGCGATCTTCATCAGCGGCCTCCCTGGGCCATCATCGGGTGAACGGCGCCCCACTGGACACCCAGGAGGTCGGCCAGGGTGGCCTTGCCGGGCGGTTCGGACGCCGTGAAGAGGTCGCCGTCGGTCCAGTGCTCGACCTCGTGGCCCCAGGGGTCCTTCCAGTAGTCGAAGACCTGGCTGCCGAGGATATGCCGGCCGACGCCCCAGGCCGCCGTCCGGCCGTCACCCTTCAGGTGGGCGTGGCCGCGCATCAGGTCGTCCAGGCTCTCCACCTCGAAGGCGGCGTGGTTGTACCGGGGCCCGCCCGGGCCCTGGAGCAGGAAGAGTGTGTGATGGTCCGTCGGCCTGTCCCCGCGGTCGCAGCGCAGGAAGGCGCCGATCGCGAAGTCCGGGGCGGCCTCGATCTCGTCGCTGGTCAGGAGGCCGAACCGCGACTTGTACCAGGCCTCGGAGGCGCGGAAATCGCTGACCTCCAGGACGGCGTGCCCCAGTCGGACCACCCGGGAGGGCCCGGCCTCCACCCGCACCCGGCTGGAAATCCGCGGGCGGGCCGCCGCCGTGTTTCGGACCGCCTCGGGGGCGGGGGGCTCTCCAGGAACCGGGGCTTGGCCGGCGACCACCTCGATGCAGAAGCCATCGGGGTCGGTGAGCCGGACCACGAATCCGCCGCCAGGCGTCGAGAGCGGCTCCACCCTGGCGCCCTCGGCCCGGGCGAGGGCCTCGAGGGCCTCCGGGCTTTCGGCCCTGAGGCCCAGGGCGACGAAGCCCGCCGGGCCTTCCCCGGTCATGTGCAGGAAGGGCGCTCCACCCGTCCCCCGGCCGTAGAGGCGTCCCTGTCCGTCTCGGAAGGGGGTGAGGCCGAAACTGGCCAGGAACCGCTCCATCTCGTCGAGGTCAGGGGCGTTGAAGCGGACATGAGAGATGTCCTCGATGCGGATCGTGCTCATCGGGGCTGGGTCTCCGTGGCGGCGGCTGGGCGAATTTTTTGACCATTTGGTCATTTCATGCAAGCGGGGATATCAGGGCGAGGAACAGCGGAGTCGATGGAGGCCCATGTCGAGGATGTCCGGTCCGGACGACGCGCGGCGCAGGCGAACGCGCCAGGCCTTGATCCGGGCGGGGGAAACCCTGCTTGCCGAACGCCCCGTGGACGCCATCGCCGTGGATGACATCGTCCGCGAGGCCGGGGTGGCCAAGGGCTCGTTCTTCAACCACTTCAGCGACAAGTCCGCCCTGGCCCTGGCGGTCGCGACCGAGGTGCGCCTGCGGATGGAGCAGAGGGTCGGCGCCGTCAACGCCGGCCTCGGCGACCCGGAGGAGAGACTGGTCCGCGGGGTCTGCGCCTTCGTCCAGTACGCCCGCACCCATCCGGCTGAGGCCAGGGCCATGCTGCGGAGCCAGGACCGGCCGGCCCCGCCCGACCATCCCCTCAACGCCGGGCTCCGCGCCGACCTCGAGGCTGGACTGGAGCGAGGGACGTTCCGCGCGCCCGGCCTGGACCCCGCGGTGCTGATGGTCAGCGGGGTCTGCCAGATCCTGCTGTCGTCGGTCCTCGACGGTCCGCGCAGCGCGGTCCGGGACCGGGGGCTGGTGGCGGAGACCCTGGCCCTGATGCTGGGCGGGCTGGGCCTGTCCGGCGAGGCGGCGGAGCGCCGGGCCCGTGACGCCGCGGAAGACCTGATCCGCTAGGACCCCGGAGGTCGGCCGGGGAAGGACTCAGCAGGGATTGGCGACGCCTCCGCAGCCCGCTCCCTGGTCTCCCATCCGGCTCATCTGGTCGGCATCCTTCCGCCGCCGCGCTTCCCACGCCTCCGCAGTGGCGCAGACCTTCCTCCTGAAGTGCGATCCCATCTGCTGGACCTGTTCGCAGATGAGCTTCGGCTCGGCCTCCGTCGCCTGAGAGCGGGCGGGGGGCGCAGCCGAGGTCGCGGGGGGCGTCTCCTCCGGGTCTCCTGCCGGCGGCGTCCCGCCCGCCGGGGCGGCGGCCGCCAGGAGGACCAGGGCCGAGATCGCCGTGACCAGACGGGGCGCGTGGCGGGTTCGTGTCATTGTGGTTTCCTTCCCTGGGCGCAGTCTGGTCCGGATACCCGGCGACTTCAATTCTCCTTCACCCAGCCCCCGTCGGGCGCTTCTGTCGTGGAATCGCCATCCATGCGTCGTCAATCCGCCATCCAGGCCCGCTTCCGGGCGAACAGGGCGGCCCAACCTCCCGGCAATCCGGCGGGAATGGCCCCACTGGACGCTGGGCGCGCCCCTATTCCACTTGACCGGACAAAAAGGGGTTGCCAAAGGACCCCTGCCGCAAGTCTAACTTGTCGGTAAGGTGCAGTCGGCTTCCCGGCTGTCTGCGCCGCACCCGAATTCAGGATGAGGTCGGGGCCCTTGTGGGTCCGGGTCGACATCAGGGGTCGGGGAAGCGAAAGCGGCTCTATCGTCTCTGCGGAAGAACCCGGTCACACGGGTTCCGAACCGACAAGGCGGCGGGCCATTCAATTGGGGTAGAGACGCTCTCGCGTGACGACCCTTAGGTCCAAACGTGCTAGACCAACCAGGAACTGGCGACAGATGATCGACAACAAGCTCAAGACTCCCTTCATCGCTCTCTTCGGCGCCGTGGCGCTGATGGCGAGCGCTCCGGCCTTTGCGCAGGCGCCCGCGCCCGCCGCCGAGGCCGCCGCTCCGGCCGCCGCGGCTCCCGCCGACGCCGCCGCCCCTGCCGTGACACCCGCCGAGGCCGCTCCGGCCGCCGAGGCTGAACCGCCGCAGATGAAGAACGCCGGCAAGCTCACCGTCATGGGGATGTTTGCGGACTCCGACATCGTCGTGAAGGTCGTGATGCTCGGCCTCGTGGTGTGCTCGGTCATCTCGTGGTTCCTGCTGGTCACCAAGCTCATCGAGTTCAACGCGATGGAGCGCGTGGCCAACGGCTTCATGGAAAACTTCCGCAGCGCCAAGACCTTCGGCGACGCTGGCCGCGCCGCCCTCTCCGAGGACTTCGCGGGCAACCCGCTGGCCGACATGGCCGCGGCCGCCGTCCAGGAAGTGGAACTGTCGCGCCAGGCTGGCCTCAAGGTCTCCGGCGAGCACCGGGAAACCACCCTGCACCGGGCTGAAGCCGCGGTCAGCGCCGTCCAGTCGACCCTGGGCAAGCGCCTGTCCTCCGGCATGCAGTTCCTGGCCTCCGTCGGTTCCTCCGGTCCGTTCATCGGCCTGTTCGGCACCGTCTACGGGATCATGAACTCCTTCATCGGCATCGCGAACACCAACACCACCAACCTGGCCGTCGTGGCGCCCGGCATCGCCGAAGCCCTGCTGGCCACCGGTATCGGCCTGTTCGCCGCTATCCCGGCGGTGATCTTCTACAACTACTTCCAGACCCGCATCTCGGGCTTTGGCGGTCGTACGGAGTCCTTCGTCGCTGAACTGATGAACAGCATCTCGCGGCAGCTCGACAAGGGGGCCTGATCCAGATGGGAGCCAAACTCTCAGGTTCTGGGGGTGGCAAGTACGCGGTCGAGGCGAACAGCGAGATCAATGTGACGCCCTTCGTGGACGTCATGCTGGTCCTCCTGATCATCTTCATGGTGGCGGCCCCTATGGCGGCCGTTAACGTGAAGATCGCCTTGCCGAACGCGGTTGCAAAACCGTCCACCAATCCCCCCAAGCCGGTGTACATCTCGATCCAGCCGTCGGGCCGCCTCTTCATTGGCGACTACAACACCGACCTGGCTGAGCTCGGGGACACCCTTCGCACCCAACTGGGCAGCAAGCGCAGCCCGGAGAAGGAGCGGATCTACATCCGCGCGGACAAGGACGTGCTGTACGGCGATTTCATGGGCGTGATGAACTCACTCCAGGACAATGGCTTCTACAGCGTGGCCCTCGTCGGCGAAGACAAGAAGGACTGAGGGGTGGAGCATGGCTGAAGACATCACCCACCCGATTCACAACCCCTTCGACGTCCCGCCTCCGAAGCGTGGCAAGGGTTTCCTGATTGCGGGCCTGATCGCTCTCCTCCTGCACGTCGTCATCGGCGTCGTGCTCTGGAAGCAGCGGTTCGAACTCAAGATCAAGGAGTACTCGGACGACGTGACGGACGTGGAGATCATCAAGCCGATGGCTCCGCCTCCGCCGCCTCCGCCGCCGCCGCCCAACACGCCGCCGCCGCCGCCGCCCAAGCTGCAGCCGCGTCCGCCTGTTGCGGTGCCGAACGCGCCCACGATCCCCCCCCTGCCGGTGCCCCCGGTGGAGAAGCGGATCGAGGACCCGCGCCCGCCCGCCCCGGCTCCGGAACCGCCGCGTCCGTCGGTGATCACCAACCCCGACTGGGCCCGCAAGCCCTCGGGTGAGGACATCGCCCGCTACTACCCCGACCGCGCCCAGCGGATGGAGGTGGAAGGCCGCGTCACCCTGAGCTGCAAGGTCACCGCCAAGGGGCTGCTGGAAGGCTGCTCCGTGGTTTCGGAAGACCCTGCGGACCAGGACTTCGGTTCGGCCGCGATGCGGATGACCAGGCTCTTCAAGATGCGCCCCCAGACCAAGGATGGCGCACCTGTTGAAGGCGGTACGGTCCGGATCCCGCTGAGGTTCCAGCTCCCCAAGGGCTGAGACCGGACGGGTCTGAATGGAATTGGCCCCGGGGTTCGCCCCGGGGCTTTTTCTTTGCCGGGTCAGCCGCCGCTTGATCGCCGCCGCCGTCCCGCCTAGAAGCTAGCCTCCGCGATGCGCCGCCTTAGCTCAGTTGGTTAGAGCGCTAGATTGTGGCTCTAGAGGTCCCCCGTTCGAACCGGGGAGGCGGTACCATCGCGGATTTCCTGGCTGGCCGGCGGGGCTGGCTCCTTTCCGGCAAGGCCATGACCGAGGAACCTCCCAAGCGCAGGACCCTGAGCCTGAAGCCAGGCGTCCAGGTCACGCGCCCCCTCGGGCCGCAGCCCCTGGAACCCATCAGGACGGAGAGGCCCGCCCGGCCGCCGCGCCCCCCGCGTCCGTCTCGCGAGCCCAAGCCCGTCGAGCGTCCGGCCCATGGCTGGAAGTGCAAGCCCTGCGGCGCCTTCTTCGACCCGCCCTCCGAGGGGCCGGACGACGAGGTGATCCGCTGCCCGGGCTGCAACGCCCGGATCGGCATGGCCGGCGACTTCCGCCAGACCCCGCCTCCGGCCCGGCTCCGCGCCCGGCCCATGCGCCACTAGGCTCGCGACGCAACACTGAACGCTATTCCCGCGGGCCCACTCCCT
This sequence comes from uncultured Alphaproteobacteria bacterium, assembly GCA_903842425.1. GTDB lineage: Bacteria > Pseudomonadota > Alphaproteobacteria > Caulobacterales > Caulobacteraceae > Phenylobacterium. The sequence continues at coordinate 12,282 of CAIMLY010000363.1, forward strand.
GATGGGGAGCAATGGGCCCGCCAATTCCTCCCCCCGGGGTGAGGTGGGCCGCGCAGCGGGCCGGAGGGGGTTTGCTGAACCGCCGTTGACCCCCTCACCGGACTTCGTCCGGAGCTCCCCCTGGGGGGAGCAATTACGCCCAAATTCCTCCCCCCAGGGGGAGGTGGGCCGCGCAGCGGGCCGGAGGGGGTCAGCTGAGGGGCCGCGCGCTCCGGGTTGTCTGGCCGGTGATCCCCGGCGCGCCTTCCACGATCTGGATGCACCCGAGGCTGATCCGTCCTAGTCTGGCGCATCCCTGAGTTCCGCCGAGGTCCGCCATGCCCCTCCGTCGACAGCCTCCGGTCCTGACGACCCTCCGTGAGACGGCGCATCCCTACATGACGGGCGCCTGGACCCCCCTCCACGAGGAGGTGGACCTGCCTGACCCCGAGGTGATCGAGGGGCGAATCCCCGAGGACCTCGAGGGACTCTACCTGCGCAACACAGAGAACCCCGTCCACCAGCCCCTGGGGCGCTACCATCCCTTCGACGGGGACGGGATGGTCCACCGGATGATCTTCCGGGGCGGGCGGGCCAGCTACGCCAACCGCTTCATCCGCACCCGGGGCTTCCGGGCCGAGCAGGAGGCCGGAGGCGCCCTCTGGGGCGGCCTGGCCGATCCCGTCCAGCTGGCGAAGCGGCCGGGATTCGGCGCCCACGGCGCCCTGAAGGACTCCTCCTCCACCGACATCGTCGTCCACGCCGGGACCGCCCTGTCGACCTTCTACCAGTGCGGCGAGGGCTATCGGCTCGACCCCGTCACCCTCGAGACCCTGGGGATAGAGGGCTGGACTCCCATCGACGGGATCTCGGCCCACCCCAAGGTGGATGAGCACACCGGCGAGCTGATGTTCTTCAACTATTCCAAGCACGCCCCCTACATGCACTACGGGCTGGTGGGGCCGGACAACCGGCTGAAGGTCCTGCAGCCCATCGAGGCGCCGGGCCCGCGCCTGCCGCACGACATGGCCTTTACCGAGCGCTTCGTCATCCTGAACGACCTGCCGGTCTTCTGGGACGCCGACCTCCTGGCCCGGGACATCCACGCCGTGCGCCTGCACGAGGGCCTGCCCAGCCGGTTCGCCATCCTGCCCAGGGAGGGCGGGACGCCGCGCTGGTTCGAGGCGGCGCCCACCTATGTCCTGCATTGGCTCAACGCCTACGAGGACGGCGACGAGGTGGTCCTGGACGGCTACTTCCAGGACGAACCCATGCCCCCGCCCCGGGCGGACGCGCCCCCCGGCTTTGGCCACATGATGGCCTACCTGGACGAGATGAGCTTCCGGCCGCACCTGCACCGCTGGCGCTTCAACCTGCGGGACGGCTCGACCCGCGAGGAGGTGCTCGACCCGCGGGTCATGGAGTTCGGCATGATCAACGGCCGCCATGCCGGCCGCCGATATCGCTACGCCTACTCGACCCTGCCCGAGCCGGGCTGGTTCCTGTTCAACGGCTTCGTGAAGTCAGACCTGGAGACGGGCGCCTCCACCGAGTACCGCCTGCCGCCGGGGGTCTTCGCCAGCGAGGCGCCCTTCGCCCCGCGCCGCGGCGCGACCGCGGAGGACGACGGCTACCTTGTCAGCTTTCTCATTGACGAGAACCGGCAGGCCTCGGAGTGCGTCCTGCTGGACGCCCGCCGCATTGAGGACGGCCCAGTCTGCCGGATCGCCCTGCCGCACAAGATCTCCAGCGGGACCCACGCAGTCTGGGCGGGGCCGGAGATGATCCCCGGCTTCAGCTCCCGCGCTTCGGCGGCATGGGAATGAAGCCCGAGGTCCGCGCCACGTAGGCCTCGTAGCCGGGCTTCCTGCGGCGCATCGGACCCTCGGTGGTGGGCACGCCGCTCCAGCGGGTCAGCAGGAAGGTCAGCAGGACCGGTCCCACGATGGTCAGGGCGCCAGGCAGGCCGGTGTCGGCGGCGATCAGGTAGAGGCCCCACCAGGTACAGGCGTCGCCGAAATAGTTGGGGTGCCGGGTGTAGCGCCAGAGGCCCGTGTCCAGCACCTTTCCGGCGTTGGAGGGGTCGGCCCTGAAGCGCTCGAGCTGGGCATCGCCCACTGTCTCGAAGGTGATCCCGATGACCGCCACCGCCACGCCCGCCCAGGCCAGGGCCCCGAGGGCCGCGGAGGGCGCCAGCTGCCCCACCTGGACCGGGAGGCAGACGATGAACTGAAGCAGGGCCTGGAAGGCGAAGACGTAGATGAGGCTCGCCTTGGCGAAGCTCCATCCCTTCGTCTCCTTGGCGTCGGCCATCATCCGGGAGTAGCGGCGATCCGGCCCCTCCCGACGCCAGCGGCGGATGAGGTGGTAGCCAAGCCGCAGGCCCCAGGCCGCGCCCAGCAGGGTCAGGGCCAGGGCGTGGGGCCCCCGGTTTGACTGGACGAAGGTCAGCACGGCGATCAGCGCCATGCCGGCGCCCCACCAGCTGTCGATGAAGCTGGGATCCTGCTTGGCGACGGCGTAGCGCCAGAGTCCCAGGAAGACAGCGGCGGAAATCGCCGCGTTCACCGCCAGAACGGAAATCGTCTCCATCGTCGCCACCCCTCGCCGCCGTCAGGCCGGCAGGAGACGGGCGGGCCGCGCGTCTGTCAATGCGTGGCGGACGCCTGTGAGGCCGCAGACCCCCTCCGGCCCGTTGCGCGGTCCACCTCCCCCTGGGGGGAGGAATGACTGAGCCAATGGCTCCCCCCTCAGGGCGAGCTGTCGGCGAAGCCGGGTGAGGGGGTCCACGGCGGCTCCGCAGCGACTGTCCGCGCCGGGCCCCGAAGGGGCTGGGAGGGGGGCGGAGGCCGTGCTACCGCGAGGCCTCTCGCCGAGACGGGGAGGAGCCCATGTCCGACAACCTCTATGACCTCCTGGCCTCGCGGTTTCCCGCCGACCGGACCCGCCACGCCTTCAGGCCGCCCGGCGCGCCGGCGGTTTCCTACGGCGAGTTCGAGGGCCTCACGGCCAGGGCCGCCGCAGCCCTCAGGGCCCGGAGCGTCCAGCCCGGCGACCGGGTCGCCCTGCAGGTCGAGAAGTCCATCGAGGCCGTGGTGATCTACCTCGCCACACTGCGGGTCGGGGCGGTCTTCCTGCCCCTCAACGCCGCCTACACCGCGGCGGAGGTCGCCTACTTCCTGGAGGACGCCGAGCCGGCGGTCTTCGTCCAGGACGCCCAGGCCTTCCTGCGAGAGGCCGCGGACCTTCCCCCGGACCTGCAGGTCGAACCCCGGGCGGCGGACGACCTGGCCGCCATCATCTACACCAGCGGCACCACGGGCCGGTCCAAGGGCGCCATGCTGACCCACGGCGCCCTGGCCGCCAACGCCCTGGCCCTGCACGAGGCCTGGGGCTTCTCGCCGGACGACGTCCTGCTGCACGCCCTTCCCATCTTCCACGTCCACGGCCTCTTCGTGGCCCTGCACTGCGCCTTCCTGTCGGGCTGTCCCATGGTGTGGCTGAACCGGTTTGACGAGGCGGCCGTGCTGGCGGGGCTGTCGGGCTCGACCGTGATGATGGGCGTTCCGACCTTCTACACCCGGCTCCTGGCCCAGCCGGGCCTGACCCGGGAGGCGACCGCACACATGCGTCTCTTCGTCAGCGGCTCGGCGCCCCTGCTGGAGAGCGCCTTCGAGGCCTTCGAGGGCCGCACAGGTCACCGGATCCTGGAGCGTTACGGCATGAGCGAGGCGGTGATCATCACCACCAACCCCCTGGCTGGAGAGCGCAAGCCCGGGTCCGTCGGCTTTCCCCTGCCGGGGGTGGACCTGCGCATTGGCGGGGGCGAGGAGACCGGCGTCATCGAGATCCGGGGCCCCAGCGTCTTCTCCGGCTACTGGCGGATGCCGGAGAAGACCGCCGAGGAGTTCACCGCGGACGGCTTCTTCATCACCGGCGATGTCGGGCGCCTCGACCCTGACGGACGGCTCTGGATCTCGGGCCGGGCCAAGGACCTGATCATCTCCGGCGGCTACAACGTCTATCCCAAGGAGGTGGAGGTCCTCCTCGACGAGGAGCCCGGCGTCCGCGCGAGCGCGGTCATCGGGGTTCCCCATCCGGACTTCGGCGAGGGCGTCGTGGCCGTGGTCGAGGGGCAGGGGGACGAGGCGGCCATGATCGCGGCCCTGCGCAGCCGCCTCGCCGGGTACAAGACCCCCAAGCGCGTGGTCTTCGTCGACGCCCTGCCCAGAAACGCCATGGGAAAGATCCAGAAGGCGCTGCTGCGACAGACCTACGGCGATCTCTTCAGGTGATCACAAGCCGGTGAGGTCCAATTGACCTCCGGAGGGCGGTGTGAACCTACTGGTAAGGGTTCGTTCACCTTGGGGGGCAGGCGAATGGGTGCGGGTCTTCTCGTACTGATCGTCCAGATCGTCGGTGGGATTGTCGGGGGATGCATGGTCTCGCACCTGCTCCGTCCGGCCGACACGGGTCCCTTTGGCAACGCCGTCCTCGGCGCCCTGGGCGGGGTGGGCGGCGCCAGCCTCGTCGCGGCGGCCTCACCGGCCCTGACGGCCCTGCCGGGGCTCACCGGCCTGCTCCTGGCCGCCATGCTGGCGGGAGGGCTTTCGGCCATGCTGGTTGGCCTGACCGTCAACGCCCTGCGCCGTCGCGCCTGACCCGGCCCTTCAGTCCTTGCCGTAGCTGACCGCCATGCCGGCGCGGACGTCCTGCTGCACGCCGTACTGGGGGAAGGGATAGCGGAAGCCGTTGCGGGCCAGGGCCTTCATGCCGGCCAGGGCCTTGAAGAGATGTTCCGGCGGGGTCGCCATCAGCATCTCGTCATCGAGGACGCCCCCGTAGCGCCGCTCTGCGAAGCAGGGGATGGACAGGCTCGGCGTCCGCGTCGTCAGGGCCCGGCCCCAGGAATCGGCGCAGGCGGACTCGCCCACCACCCCCCAGTCAAAGCGCTTGTAGCCTGACCACTGCAGGCCGTTGATAAAGTACATCATGGCCCCGGGCGTGGCGTAGAAGAGGGCGATGTCGGGCTCGCCCAGCCGGCCGCTGGCCAGGGGCGAGACCGCCAGGGCCTCGAACCGGCCGTCGGGAACGCAGTGCATGGCCGCCTGGTGCGCCGCCGCGCCGGCATCGTCCTCGAACCAGACCCCCTTCATGTGCCGGCCCGAGAGCCAGTCGTCGGTCTTGGCGCCGCCCAGGCCCACGACGGCCCGGCACTGGGCGCCGACCAGGTCGTCGGCCGTGACGCCCACCGTCCATCCCAGGCGCGAGGCCTGTCCCACCACCTGGTCCAGGGTGTGGACGGCGCTGGGCCGGCGGATCCGGGGGATGGCCTCCATGTCCTCGCGGCGCTCGTACATCTTCATTGCGAAGGGAATGGAGCGCAGGCGCAGGACCTGTTCCAGTTCCGCTGAACGAGCGGCCCAGTCCGTGGACCCGGCGGTCGGCGTGGCGGTGTCGGTCATGGCGGGGCGTCCTCCCAAGGATGAGACGCATCCTCCACCTCCCGGGGCGGCGAGGGAAGGGGGGTCCGGGATCGCCCCGGGATTGCCGTCGGGAGGCGACGCCGCCTAACCTCTCCGGAGCGAGGGGCCGGGGGGCTCGCCGTCCGCCTCGGGAGCCCAGGCATGAAACCGCACGCCCTGATTGTCGCCCTCGCCCTGGCTGCGGGGCTTGCGGTGTCCGCCAGGGCCGCGCCGCCGGCGGGCCTCGTCCTGTCCGCCGGGGACCGGTCCGCCCTCTTCGCCGCCTTCGGGAGGGCTGGCCGGACGCCGCCTGCCCCTGAAGAGGGCGATCCCGCCCTCTGGACGGCGGCCGAGGCGCTGGCGCGCATCGAGCTTGGGCAGAGGCTCCGGCCTGCGGACCTGGATCCCCTCTGGGCGCAGTCCCCCGTCCGCCGCGACCCGGCGGCGGAGATGGCCGGCGCCCATGCCGCCGGGACCCTGGCGAGGTGGGCGGGCGCCCTGTCCCCGGAAGAAGCCGCCTATGCCGATCTGGTCCGGGTCCGCGCCCGCTACGCCGGGATCGTGGCCAGGGGCGGCTGGCCCGGCCTGCCCGGGGACATCAGGCTGCGGCCGGGCGATGCCGGGCCCCGGGTCCTGGACCTCAGGCGCCGGCTGGCTGCGGAGGGCGATGCGCCGGCGGAGCCGGAGCGGCCCG
>CAIMLY010000364.1 GCA_903842425.1 uncultured Alphaproteobacteria bacterium
ACGTGGTCTGCACCTCGAGCGGCAACCTGGCCTGCATCAGATCCGCAAAGGCGAACGACGGCACACCGCCCTGCTGCTGCAGCGACCACACGAGATAGATCACCGCCGCCAGCATCAGAATGCTGCCGAACGCGGTGTAGAGCACGAACTTGATCGTGGCGTAGCTGCGACGTGCGCCGCCCCAGATGCCGATGATCAGGAACATGGGCGCGAGGCCGAACTCGAAGAAGACGTAGAAGAGCACAAGGTCGAGGGCGCAGAAGACGCCGATGACGAGGGCCTCGAGCAGCAGGAAGGCGACCATGTAGGAGGTCACGCGCTGCTCCACAGACTTCCAGGAGGCGGCGATGCAGAGGGGGGTGAGGAAGGCCGTAAGCAGGACGAACAGGATCGAGATCCCGTCCACCCCCATGCGGTAATGCACCCCGGCGAACCAGGGGATGTCCTCGACGAACTGGAACCCGCCATTGGCCGCATCGAACCGGAGGGTCAGGAAGACGGACAGGCCCAGGGTGGCCAGGCTGGTCCCGAAGGCGATCCAGCGGGCCAGGTCGTCACCCTTGGGCGAGGCCGGGCGGCCCGCGCGCAGGGCCAGGATGAGGGCCGCGCCGATCACGGGCGCGAAGGTGATGAGGGAGAGGATCCCGGTCATTGTCTCGCCCTCCTCAAGCCCGCCAGGCCCAGAGGGCGAAGGTCAGGAGACCGGCCACCCCGAGCAGCATGACGAAGGCGTAGTGGTACAGGTAGCCGGTCTGGAGCCGACCGGTCCGACGGCCCAGGGCGTAGGAGACGGCGGAGACGCCGTCCGGGCCGAGGCCGTCGATGATCTTCTGGTCCCCGACCTTCCAGAACAGGTCGCCCAGCGCCTTGGCGGCCCGGACGAAGGTGGCCTGGTAGAGCTCGTCGAAGAACCACTTGTTGTAGAGGAAGGACCAGACCGGCCCGCGTCGCGCCGCGATCCGGGCGCCCAGGCCCTCGCGGGCGATGTAGACGTACCAGGCGACGGCGAAGCCGATGGCCGAGACCACCAGGGGTGCCCAGAGCACCCAGGCGGGGGCGTGGTGGGCGTGCTCGAGCACCTTGTTGGCCGGGGCGTTGAAGATGGCGCCGCGCCAGAAGGCGTCACGCTCCTCGCCGACGAACTTCTCGACGAAGACATAGCCCGCGCCGATGGCGCCAAGCGACAAGAGCAGGATCGGCGTCAGCATGGAGGCCGGGCTCTCGTGCGGGGTATGCGCCCCGTGGCCATGCCCGTGATCGTCGTGGGCATGGGCGTCGGCGTGGGCATGATCGTCATGGCCATGCGCGCCCTCCCCGGCCCACTTCGGGGTCCCGTGGAAGGTCATGAAGGCCAGGCGCCAGGAATAGAACGCCGTCAGGCCGGCGGCGATCAGGCTGACCATGAAGGCGAAGGCCGCCACGCCGCCGTGCGAGGACGCCGCCGCCCAGGCAGACTCGATGATGGTGTCCTTCGAGTAGAAGCCGGCGAGGCCCAGGTGCAGGCTGGGAATGCCGAAGCCGGTGATGGCCAGGGTGCCGATGGTCATGACCGCATAGGTCACCGGCAGGTAGCGCCAGAGGCCGCCCATGCGCCGCATGTCCTGCTCGTGGTGCATGCCGTGGATCACCGAGCCGGCGCCCAGGAACAGCAGGGCCTTGAAGAAGGCGTGGGTGAAGAGGTGGAACATGGCCGCCTGGTAGGCGCCCACGCCGGCGGCGAAGAACATGTAGCCGAGCTGGGAACAGGTCGAATAGGCGATGACCCGCTTGATGTCGTTCTGGGCGAGACCCACCGTGGCGGCGAACAGGGCCGTGACGGCGCCGATCACGGTGACGATGTCGCGGGCGACGGGCGCCGCCTCGAACATGGGCGAGAGCAGGCAGACCATGTAGACGCCGGCCGTCACCATGGTGGCGGCGTGGATCAGGGCCGACACCGGGGTCGGGCCCTCCATGGCGTCGGGCAGCCAGGTGTGCAGGAAGAACTGCGCCGACTTGCCCATGGCCCCGATGAAGAGGAGGCCCGCGGCGAGGTCCACCGCTGACCAATCGTAGCCGATGAAGCGCCACTTGGACCCGGCGATCTCGTCAATGTGCGAGAAGACCTCGGCGAACTGGATGGACCCGAACATCCAGAAGACCGTCATGATGCCGAGGGCGAAGCCGAAGTCGCCGACCCGGTTGACCACGAAGGCCTTGATGGAGGCGGCGTTGGCGCTGTCCTTGTGGTGCCAGAAGCCGATCAGCAGGTAGGAGGCCAGGCCCACGCCCTCCCAGCCGAAGAACAGCTGCATGAAGTCGGCGGCCGTCACCAGGGCCAGCATGGCGAAGGTGAACAGGGACAGGTAGGCGAAGAAACGCGGCCGGGCGGGGTCCTCGGCCATGTAGCCCCAGCTGTAGACGTGGACGAGGGCCGAGACGGTGGTCACCACCACCAGCATGACGGCGGACAGGCCGTCGAGGCGGATGGACCAGTTGGAGATGAACTCGCCCACGTGGATGAAGGGGGCGATCGTCAGGGTGAAGGGCTCCAGCCCGCCCCAGGTCCACTGGGCGAAGACCACCCAGGACAGGACGGCGGACAGGACGAGCAGGCCCGTGGTGACCGCCTGGGAGGCCAGGGCCCCAAGGCGGGAACCGAACAGGCCGGCGATGATCGCCCCGGCCAGGGGGCCGAAGACGATGAGGAGCAGAAGGGCTTGCGCAGTCATCTGATAACTCAGCCCTTCATCACGGAGGCGTCATCGACGGCGATGTCCCCGCGGTTGCGGAAGAAGGTCACCAGGATGGCCAGGCCGACGGCGGCCTCGGCGGCGGCGACCGTCAGGATGAACATGGCGTAGATCTGGCCTATGGCGTTGTGCAGGAAGGCCGAGAAGGCGACGAAGTTGATGTTCACCGCCAGCAGGATCAGCTCGATCGACATCAGGATGACGATGATGTTCTTGCGGTTCACGAAGATGCCGAACACCCCGATCGTGAACAGGATGGCGGCGACCGCCAGGTAGTGGGACAGACCGATGATCATTCCTGGATCCCCTCACCCGGCTTGACCGAGACGACGCGCATGCCGCTGGCGGGCGTCCGCGCCACCTGGTCGGCGATGACCTGGCGCTTGACCCCCGGCTTGTGGCGCAGGGTCAGGACGATGGCCCCGATCATGGCCACCAGCAGGACGAGGCCCGCCGCCTGGAAGAAATAGACGTAGTCCGTGTAGAGGACCCGGCCGATGGCTTCGGCGTTCGGCGCGTCGGGCGTGGCGGCCAGCGGCCCCTCGGAGGTCCCCCCGGCGCCACGGTTGGCGACCACCGCCGACACCGCCACCATCTCGAAGGCGAGGATGCCGGCCACCGCCGCCCCGAGGGGCATGGACCGGGCGAAGCCCTGCCGCAGGGCGGTGAAGTCCACGTCCAGCATCATGACGACGAAGAGGAAGAGGACGGCGACCGCGCCGACGTAGACGACCACCAGCAGCATGGCCAGGAACTCCGCCCCCATGAGGACGAACAGGCCCGCCGCCGAGAAGAAGGCGAGGATGAGGAAGAGGACGGAGTGCACGGGGTTGCGGGCCGACACCACGCCGAACCCCGCCGCGATCGTCACCGCCGCCAGCAGATAGAATGCGATTGCCTGCAAGGCCACCGGGTTCAGCCCCTCTTCTTGGACCGCCAGGCTCGGGAAGGAGCCGGCGGGGTTTCAGTGCGTTCGGAATCGCCGCCCGGGTCTACCGGTAGGGCGCGTCCAGTTCCAGATTCTTGGCGATCTCCCGCTCCCAACGGTCTCCGTTATCGAGCAGGCGTTCCTTGTCGTAGTAGAGCTCCTCGCGGGTCTCGACCGCGAATTCGATGTTCGGCCCCTCGACGATGGCGTCCACCGGGCAGGCCTCCTGGCACAGGCCGCAGTAGATGCACTTGACCATGTCGATGTCGTAGCGGGTCGTCCGGCGGCTGCCGTCCTCGCGCGGTTCGGCCTCGATGGTGATGGCCTGGGCCGGGCAGATGGCCTCGCAGAGCTTGCAGGCGATGCACCGCTCCTCGCCGCTGGGATAGCGCCGCAGGGCGTGCTCGCCCCGGAAGCGGGGCGACTGGGGCCCGCGCTCGTAGGGATAGATGACCGTCGCCTTGGGCCGGACCATGTAGACCATGGCCATGCCGAAGGCTCCGATGAAGTCCGAAAGGGCCGCGCCCCGGATGGCCTGGGAAATGCGATTCAGCATGACGTCCTACTTTCCCCTGCACTCGTAGCCGGACAGACGCCGGTCGTTCCCGCCCGGCTTCAGGGCCAGGTCCTTGCCCTCGGCCGTGCACCGCTCGCGCATCTGGCGAAGGGAGTCATAGTTCGCCACGTCCCCGTCGGGAGCGGCGCCGGGCGTCGCGCAGCCCGCCAGGAGCAGAACCGCCGCCAGACCAAGGAAGGAAGGCCGGAAGGGTTTCATGCGCCGGGATGCCCCAGGACGCGCCAGCCGGCGACCAGCACCACGGCGACCAGGGAGATGGGCAGGAAGACCTTCCAGCCCAGCCGCATCAGCTGGTCGTAGCGGTAACGGGGCACGATGGCCTTCACCATGGCGAACAGGAAGAAGAAGAAAATGATCTTCAG
>CAIMLY010000365.1 GCA_903842425.1 uncultured Alphaproteobacteria bacterium
GGGCAGGGCCTGCCTCTGCTCGGCCGACAGCCCGTCCGGCAGGACGCCCATCTGCGCGGCGTTCTCGCCGGTCAGGGGGTCGAGGTGGATCTCCTGGAAGGCGAGAGGCGGCGGTTCCGGCTCGGCGAACTGGAACTCCACCGTCATGTGCCAGCGGGTGACGTTGTGGCGCAGGTCCACAAGCAGCTTCTCGAACAGGGAGAAGGCCTCGGTCTTGTACTCGTTCAGCGGGTCCCGCTGGCCGTAGCCGCGCAGGCCGATGACGTTGCGCAGGTGGTCCAGGTGGGTGAGGTGCTCGCGCCACTGCAGGTCGACCGTCTGGAGCAGGAAGCTCTTCTCGATGGTCCGCATCTGGGCGGGGCTGACCAGGGCCTCCCGCTCCTGGACACGGGCGTCGGTGGCGGCCAGGAGCCGCTCCTCGATCTCCTCGTTCGCGATGCCCTCCTCTGCCGCCCACTCCGCGACGGGGGCGTCCAGGCCGAGGATCGCGCGGGACTGCTCGGCAAGGCCCTCGACGTCCCACTGCTCGGCATAGGCCTTGGGCGGAAGATGCCGGCGCACGAGGTCGGCAATGGTGTCGCGCCGCATCTCCGCGACCACGTCGGAGAGGTCTTCCTCGGTCATGAACTCGGCGCGCTGCTCGAAGACCGCCTTGCGCTGGTCATTGACCACGTCGTCGTACTTCAGGAGGTTCTTGCGGATCTCGTAGTTGCGCGCCTCGACGCGCTTCTGGGCCGTGGCGATGGCGTTGTTCAGCCACTTGTGGGTGATGGCCTCGCCATCCTGGACCCCGAAGGTGCGCATGATGGCGTCCAGCCGCTCGCCGGCGAAGATGCGCAGCAGGTCGTCCTCGCAGGACAGGAAGAACTTGGAACGGCCCGGGTCGCCCTGGCGGCCGGTCCGGCCGCGCAGCTGGTTGTCGATCCGCCGGCTCTCGTGGCGCTCGGTGCCCAGTACGAACAGGCCGCCGGCCGCGAGGGACTGGGCCTTGAGGCCCGCGATCTCGGCCTCGAGCTCGGCCTTCCGGGCGATGACCTGTTCCGGGGTTACCTCGATGCCGAGGCCGCGCTGCTCGTCCTGCCAGCGCAGGACCCGCATGTCGATGTTGCCGCCCAGCTGGATGTCGGTGCCCCGGCCCGCCATGTTGGTGGCGATGGTCACGGCGCCCGGGATGCCGGCGTCGGCGACGATCATCGCCTCCTGCTCGTGGTAGCGGGCGTTGAGGACATTGTGCGGGATGCCCTTCTGCGCCTTGCCGTCGACCACGCACTCGTGGGCGTGAAGCAGGGTGGAGAGGGCCTCGGATTTCTCGATCGAGACGGTGCCCACCAGGATGGGCTGGCCGCGGACGTAGCAGTCCTCGATCTGCTTGAGGATGGCGCGGTTCTTCTCGGCCTCGGTCCGGTAGACTTCGTCGTCGTCGTCGATCCGGGCGACGGGACGGTTGGTCGGGATCTCGCTCACGTCCATCTTGTAGATGTCCGCGAACTCCTGGGCCTCGGTGGCCGCCGTCCCGGTCATGCCCGAGAGCTTCCGGTAGAGGCGGAAGTAGTTCTGGATGGTGACCGAGGCCAGGGTCTGGTTCTCGGGCTGGACGTGGGCGCCTTCCTTGGCCTCGATGGCCTGGTGCAGGCCTTCCGAGAGGCGGCGGCCCTGCATCATCCGGCCGGTGAACTCGTCGATCAGGATCACCTCGCCGCCCCGGACGATGTAGTCCTTCTCGCGGGTGTAGAGGACGTTGGCCTTCAGGGCCTGGTTCACATGGTGGACCACGGACACGTTGGCCGCGTCGTAGAGGCCGGTGGTGTCCTCCTCCAGGTGCCCGCCGGCGCGCAGCATCTCCTCGACGGTCTCGGCGCCGGCCTCGGTGAGGATCACCTGCCTCTGCTTCTCGTCGTGGTCGAAGGCGGAGCGGCCCTTGATCAGCTCCTTCACCAGGGCGTCCACGGTCCTGTAGAAGTCGGACCGGTCCTCTGTGGGCCCCGAGATGATCAGGGGAGTGCGGGCCTCGTCGATGAGGATGGAGTCCACCTCGTCGACGATGACGAAGTTGTGGCCCCGCTGCACCATCTCGTCCAACTCGTAGACGAGGTTGTCGCGCAGGTAGTCGAAGCCGAACTCATTGTTGGTGCCGTAGGTGATGTCCGACGCGTAGGCGGCCTTTCGCTGCCCCTGGCTGAGGCCATGCACGATCACGCCGACCGAAAGGCCGAGGAAGCGGTAGACCTGGCCCATCCAGTCCCCGTGCAACTGGGCGAGGTAGTCGTTCACCGTGATGACGTGCACCCCGTCGCCGGTCAGGGCGTTCAGGTAGACCGGGGCCGTCGCCACGAGGGTCTTGCCCTCGCCGGTCCGCATCTCGGCGATGCCGCCCTGGTGCAGGACCATGCCGCCGACCAGCTGGACGTCGAAGTGGCGCTGTCCCAGGACCCGGCGTGACGCTTCGCGGACCACGGCGAAAGCTTCTTCCATCATCTGGTCCAGGGTCTCGCCCCGGCCGAGGCGCTCGCGGAACTCGACGGTCTTGGCGCGCAGGGCCTCGTCATCCAGCGCCTGGATCGAGGCCTCTAGGCTGTTGATCCTGGCCACCCGGGCCATCATGGCCTTGACCTTGCGGTCGTTCGACGAGCCGAAGAGACGCTGGAAGATGCTCACGGGATGGATCCGGACCTGTGCGGGGTGAGGGGGCGGCGCTTCTGGGAGGCCTGCCGGGCGCCCGGAAAACCCGCTTCCCCCGGGGTGCGGGTGACTTAAGCAGCCCCCCCCTGCCTGTCAACGCAGGGCGCCTGCGGGGGCCGCCAGGCCGGCATGCTTTGCAGGGCGCGCGGGAAGGTCTAGGGACAGTCTCCGGTTCGCTTCCGCAAGGAGACCCGACGGCATGACGCTGCCCGCTTCCACCGCCCTCCCGGGGCGCTTCTTCCTCGGGGCCCTGGCCGTCGCCTGCCTGGCCTTGGCTGGATGCCAGGGCCGGGAACGGGCGGACTCGCCGCCCGAGGCCGGCGACGTGGTGGTCGCCCGGGTGAACGGGGTTCCGGTCTGGACCTCCGACGTCAAGCGCGAGGCGGTCGCCCAGGGCCTGATCGGCGAGGGCGAGCCCCTCGATCCGGCCTCGGAACCGTTCCGCCGGACCACCGACGAGGTCATCGACCGGCGTCTGCTGGCCGCAGAGGCGGCCCGTCGCAAGCTGGACAGGGACCCCGCCGTGCAGCGGCGCCTGGCCGCCGCCCGCGAGCGTATCCTGGCTGACCTCGTCGTCGACGCCACCGTGACCGGCGCCATCAGCGAGCCGGCGATCCGCAGTCTCTACCAGGAGCAGGTCCGGCTTTCCCGGCAGACCGAGGAGATCCGCGCGCGCCAGATCCTTGTGGCCACCCAGGCCGAGGCCGAGGCGATCCGCAAGCTGCTGGCCTCCGGGGGATCTTTCGAGGCCCTCGCCATGGAGCGGTCGCTGGATGCGGCGACCCGGTTCAATGGCGGCGACCTGGGCTACTTCACGGTCGACATCATGCCCGACTCCTACGAGGCCGCCCTCAAGCCCGCCAAGGCCGGGGAGACCATCGGCCCCTTCCAGGTCGAAGGCGGATGGGCGCTCGTGAAGGTCGAGGACCGCCGGCCGGAGCAGCCCATCACCCTGGAGGCGGCGCGGCCGCAGATCGTCCGCTTCCTGACCTACGACCAGGTCCGCGACCTCCTGGAGAAGCTCCGGGGCCAGGCCAAGGTCCAGACCTTCCTCAAGACCACGCCAGACGTGCCCGGACAGCCCCGGGAGCCGGCGTCGGGGACGCCGGCGCCGCAGGACAGGCCTGAAGGCAAGACCGAGGGGAAGACGCCATGAGCCGCAAGCCGACGCCGCCCGAGGCAGGACCTTCGCGCCGCAAGCCTGCGGCCAAGCCGGTGGAGGCCGTGGGTCAGACCCTGGAGCGGGCGCTGGATCCCCTGGCCTCGGCCCTCAAGCGCGCCGCCCTGCGGCGGGCCGACCGGCAGTCGCGGGCCTTCGATGAGCCGGCGGAAGCGCCTGCGGCGCCCGCCAAGGCCGCCCTTCCGGTCTCGCCGCTTGCGGTTCCCTTCCCGCGCATCCCGCCCATTGACGGCGTGGAGATCGCCACCGGCCGGGCCGGGTTCTACAAGCATGAGCGCGAAGACCTGCTGGTCATGCGCTTCGTCGAGGGAACCAGCGTCGCCGGGGTCTTCACCCGGCATGGCGTGGGCTCTGCGCCGGTGGACTGGTGCCGTCGGGTCCTGGCCCAGTCCCAGGGCGAGGACGCCCGGGCCCTGGTGGTCAACGCCGGCTGCGCCAACGCCTTCACGGGCAAGCCCGGGGCGGACGCCGCCCGCCGGGTCGCCTCGGCCGTGGCCAAGCGGTTCGACTGCCGCCAGCGCGACGTCATGCTGGCCTCAACGGGCGTCATCGGCGTGCTCCTGGACGATGCCAAGATCACCCAGCGCCTGCCCGAGGTCGAGGCCGCCCTGGCCCCCGACGCCTGGTCCGCCGCCGCCCGGGCGATCATGACCACCGACACCTTTCCCAAGGGGGCTTTCGCCGAGGCCCGGATCGACGGGAAGACGGTGCGGATCGCCGGCGTCTGCAAGGGTTCGGGCATGATCGCGCCCGACATGGCCACCATGCTGGCCTTTGTCGCCACCGACGCCGACATCGCCCCCAAGGCCCTGCAGAACCTGGCCAGCCTCTACACGCGCTCGACCTTCAACTGCGTGACGGTGGACGGCGACCGCTCCACCAACGACACCCTCCTCCTCTTCGCCACCGGCAGGTCCGGGGCGCCGCGGATCAGCCGGGCGGGCGACCGCCGGCTGGCCGACTTCCGGGAAAAGCTCGAGGCGGTCCTGCTGGACCTGGCCCTGCAGCTGGTGCGGGACGGGGAGGGGGCGACCAAGTTCGTGCGCATCAACGTCTCGGGCGCCGAAAGCCCGGCCTCGGCCCGAAAGATCGCCCGGACCATCGCCGAGAGTCCCCTGGTCAAGACCGCCTTCGCCGGCGAGGACGCCAACTGGGGCCGGATCGTCATGGCGGTGGGCCGCGCCGACGAGCCCATCGACCGGACCCGCCTGCGGGTCCAGTTCGGGCCCCTGGTCGCCGCCCAGGACGGCCTCATCTCCCCCACCTACGACGAGGCCAAGATGAGCGCCTACATGAAGCAGGCCGAGCTGGAAGTCAGTGTCGACGTCGGCGTCGGCCGGGGCTCCGCGACGGTCTGGACCTGTGACCTGACCAAGCAGTACGTGGCCATCAACGGGGATTACCGGAGCTAGGTCCCGCGACGTCGCTGACCCCCTCACCGGGTTTCGCCCGGAGCTCCCCCTTGGGGGAGCAATGGGCTCAGTCGTTCCTCCCCATCAGGGGGAGGTGGCCCGCGAAGCGGGCCGGAGGGGGTCTGCTGGGGGCCGCCTCGCCCTAGTCCACCGGGCTCCACTTGGCCGGCGCGCCTTCGCGCTTGGGGCCGCGGAACTGGGACTGGTCGATGGGGCGGGTGGAGGCGAAGCCATCGGCCTTGGCCTTGGCCGCCGGACGGTTCCTCTGCTTGCGCAGGCCGCCGGGCAGGTCCGAGCGACCCTCGGGCCGGGACGCGCCGTCCGCCGCCCGCGCTCCGCCGGAGCCGCCCCGGGGGGAGCCGCCCTTGCGGTGGCCGCCCTGGCCCTGCCGGCCCCTGGGCGCCGAAGGCTCCTTGGCGCCATCGGGCAGGTGAGCCGTCATGACCGAGAGGCCCGCATCCCGCCGGCGATCCTCGTTCGGGATCGTCTGGCGGGTGACCTTCTGGATGTCCTTGAGCAGGTTGCGCTCGTCATCGGCGCAGAAGGCCACGGCGGTGCCGTCCGCCCCGGCCCGGGCCGTCCGGCCGATCCGGTGCACATAGGACTCCGGCACATTGGGCAGCTCGTACTGCACGACATGGGTGACGGCGTCGATGTCGATCCCCCGGGCGGCGATGTCGGTGGCCACCAGGGCGCGGACCTCGCCGGCCTTGAAGGCCGCCAGGGCGCGCTCGCGCTGGCCCTGGCTCTTGTCGCCGTGGATGGCCGCCGCCTCGACCCCGGATTGCTCCAGGGCGCGGGCCACGCGGTCGGCGCCGCGCTTGGTCCGGGTGAAGACGATCACCCGGCGGAAGTCCTTGGCCTCGAACAGCTCGGCCAGCAGGGCGCGCTTGCGGTCCTGCTCGACGAAGATGACCTTTTGCCGGACCTTCTCCACTGTCGTGGCCTGGGGCGTGACCGAGACCTTGACGGGGTTGGGGTTCAGGAGTTCGCCGGCCAGCTGGCCGATCTCGGTGGGCATGGTGGCCGAGAAGAAGAGGTTCTGGCGGGCCTTGGGCAGGTACTTCACGATCCGCCGGATCGGCAGGATGAAGCCCATGTCCAGCATCTGGTCGGCCTCGTCGAGGACGAAGGTCTCGA
>CAIMLY010000366.1 GCA_903842425.1 uncultured Alphaproteobacteria bacterium
CGGTGCGGGCGCTCACCCGCCTGACCCCCGAGGAAGTCGCAGCCCTGCCCCGCAAGTCGCGGCCCTGATCCGGGACGGATCCGCATTCGCTTTCGCCCGGCGCGGAAGACGAATACCTTCGATCCCGGTTGCCGCCCTGACTTCGGAGCTCTTGCGTGTCCCTCACCCGGCGGACCCTGGCTGGCCTGATCGCCCTGGCGCCCGGACGGGCCCGGGCGTCGGATGGCCCCCTCGTCGCGGCGGCGTCGGATCTGACCGGCGCCCTCCCCCTCATTGCAGAGCGGTTCCGGCGCGCCGGGGGCGGGCCGGTCCGCCTGACCTTCGGGTCCTCCGGCGCCCTGACACGCCAGATCGAGGCGGGGGCGCCCTTCGAGGTCTTCCTCAGCGCCGAGGCGAGCCTGGCCCAGCGACTGGCGTCGGCCGGACGCGCCGAAGGCCCTGGCCGGGTCTACGGGCAGGGCCGGCTGGTGCTCTTCGCCCGCAGGGGGTCCCGGGTGCGCCCGGCCGGCGGGACCGCCGAGCTGGTCCGGGCCCTGCGGGACTCCCGACTGCAGCGGCTGGCCATCGCCAATCCCGACCATGCGCCCTACGGGAGGGCGGCCCGCGAGACCCTCAGGTCCCTCGGGGTCTGGGAGATCGCCAGCCCGCGCCTCGTCCTGGGGGACTCCGCCGCCCAGGCCGCCCGCTTCGCCCTGACCGGCGGCGCCGACGCCGGACTCCTGCCCCTGTCCCTCGCCCTGGGTCCCGAGCTGGCCCGGGCAGGCGCCCACGCGCGGATCGACCCGTCCCGGCATTCGCCCCTGGTCCAGACCGCGGTGGTCCTGCGCGGCGCCAGCCGTGAGGCCCGCGCCTTCTTCGACTTCCTCGCCGCACCGGCCGCCCGGGCGGTCTTCCGCGAGTTCGGGCTGGCGCCCGAAGGGACCGCCTGAATCGTGGACGCCGAGGCCTTCACCCTGTCCTTCAGGCTCAGCCTCTGGACCGCCTGCCTGCTGGCCCCGGTCGGCGTGCTGGTCGCCCGCACCCTGGCCTACCGGGTGCGGCGGGGCCGCGCGGTCCTGGAGGGGCTGATCGCCCTGCCCCTGGTCCTGCCGCCCACGGTCCTGGGCTTCTACCTGCTCTCCGCCCTTGGCGACGCCTCACCCCTCGGCGCGGCCTGGACCGCCCTCTTCGGCCAGGGGCTTGTCTTCAGCTTCGAGGGCCTGGTGGCCGCCTCCCTGGTGGCCAACCTGCCCTTCGCCGTCCAGCCGGCCCTGCGGGCCTTCGAGGCCATCCGGCCCGAGCTGAGGGAGGCCGCCTGGGTCAGCGGGCTTGGTCCCTGGCGGACCTTCTGGACCGTCGAGGCGCCCCTGGCCTGGCCGGGGGTCCTGACCGGCTTCATCCTGACCTTCGCCCACACCATGGGCGAGTTCGGGGTCGTCCTGATGATCGGCGGGTCGATCCCGGGCGAGACCCGGACGGCGGCCCTGGCCATCTACGACCGGGTCCAGGCCTTTGACGACGCCGGCGCCGGCGTCCTGGCTGCGGCTCTGGTCGCCGTCTCCGTGGCGGCCATCATCGCCGTCCAGGCCCTCGGCTCGCGGCTGGCGCGCCATGACCGCTGAGCCCGCCCTCAGCCTGTCCTTCCGCGGCGGCGGGCCGGCGGGCGTCGAAGCGGACCTGGAGCTTGCGCCCGGCGAGATCCTGGCCCTGACCGGGCCCTCGGGCGCCGGCAAGACCACCCTCCTGCGCGTCGTCGCCGGACTGGTCCGTCCGGGCGAGGGGCGCATCACCTGCGGCGGGGAGATCTGGCTCGACACCGCCGCCGGGATCTTCGTCCCGCCCTTCCGCCGCCGGACGGGCCTCGTCTTCCAGGCCTACGCCCTGCTGCCGCACCTGACGGCACTCCGGAACATCATGATGGCCATGGGCGACCTGCCCCGGGACCGGAGGCGCGAGGAAGCCCTGCGCCTGATGGCGGCCCTGGACCTTTCGGGTCTCGAGGACCGCAAGCCGGCCAACCTCTCCGGGGGCCAGCAGCAGAGGGTGGCCATGGCCCGGGCCCTGGCGCGGCGGCCCTCGGTCCTGCTGCTGGACGAACCCCTGTCAGCGGTGGACCGCCGCACCCGGCGAAGGGTCCGAGACCAACTGTCCGCCCTGCGTGAGGCGGGCGGGCCACCCATCCTGCTCGTCACCCACGACCTGGAGGAGGCTGCAGGCCTGGCCGATCGCCTGGCGGTGATGGACGCCGGGCGAATCCTGGCGTGCGGTCCTCCGGCGGAGGTCCTGGCCGATCCCCAGGTGGCCGAAGTCCTCGACCTCGGCTGAGACCTCAGGCGCCGGGCACCAGCCGGATCTGCGCAGGCCCCTCGGCAAAGCGGCCCACCCGGGCGGCGTCGAATCCTGCGGCCTTGAGATGCGCCAGGACCGCTCCGGCCGCCTCCGGCGCGGCGGCGACCAGCAGGCCGCCACTGGTCTGGGGATCGCTGAGCAGGTCCCGCCGCCAGGGGTCCAGGCCGTCGGCACCCTGGACGTCGGCGCCAGCGCTGTCCCCGTTGCGCCCGCGGGCGCCGGTCCGTACGCCCTCCCGGGCCAGGGCCTCCGCCCCGGGCAGGAGCCGGGGCGCCAGGGGGACGATCGCC
>CAIMLY010000367.1 GCA_903842425.1 uncultured Alphaproteobacteria bacterium
CACCACGTCCGGATGCCGGTAGAGGGCGTTGGAGTCGAAGGACACCTTGGCGTCCAGGACCCGCAGCTGGTCATCGGCGGTCACGATCAGCGGGTTGATCTCGAGCATCGCCATGTCTTTGGCGACGAAGGCCGTGTAGAGCTGGCCCAGAAGCTTGGCCGCCTGCTTGGCGAGGTCGCCGCTGAGGCCCAGGGCCTTGGACAGGGCGCGCCCGTGGAAGGGCCAGACGCCGGTCGCCGGGTCGATCCCGAAGGTGATGATCTTTTCCGGCGTGTCGTGGGCGACGGTCTCGATGTCCATCCCGCCCTCGGTGGAGGCCACCACGGACACCCGGCTGGTTTCGCGGTCGACCAGGAGGGAGAGGTAGAATTCCTTGGCGATGGCCGCGCCTTCCTCGATGTAGAGGCGGTTGACCTGCTTGCCCTTGGGCCCGGTCTGGTGCGTCACAAGCACCCGGCCCAGCATTTCCTGGGCGTTGGTCCGCACATCGTCGACGCTCTTGACCACCCGGACGCCGCCCTTGGCGTCGGGGCCCAGGCCCTCGAAGCGGCCCTTGCCGCGCCCGCCGGCGTGGATCTGGGACTTCACCACGAAGACCGGACCGCCCAGTTGCTCGGCGGCCTTTGCGGCCTCGTCGACGGAGAAGGCGGGAAACCCGCGCGGAACCGCCACGCCGAACTCGGACAGGACGGCCTTGGCTTGATGTTCGTGGATGTTCATGAGGCCCAGAAACGCTGTTCTGCTGGCTCGCCCGATTGGCGAGTGGCCGGTTTATAGGAGCCCCCCGGAGATCAGGCAACCGCCCTGCGCCCCTCCAGCAGTCGCAAGGGGGGGCCGGACGATTCGGGTCAGCCCAGGAAGAGGTTCCAGACGAAGCGCCCTGGAAGGAGGACGAAGATCAGGTTCACCGCGAAGCCACCGTAGAAGAGTCCCGACATGTAACGGCGATGGCGCTCCACGTCGTGGCGGCGGGCGGCGGCCACGGCCAGCGGCAAGGCGATGATGACGTAGCCGCTGAGGATGTGGATGAACGAGAAGTGGCCCGGGTTCACGGTGCGGATGAACAGTGAGCTCGCCGCGACGATCCCGACGGCGGCGACCCAGCCCCAGCCAAGGATCCGGTGCAGTCGGGCCCCCTTGCGGCCGGCCATCAGTATGGCGCCGACCAGCAGGGCCAGGAGCCCGAAGGCGAGATGGATCAGGATGACCGGCGAGGTTGCGGCCAGGCGCTCCAGGTCCGGGCCGTGAGGCTGGAAGGCCGGCAGGGAGAGACCCGCCGCAGGGCCTGAGAGGATGCGCGGGAGAATCGCCGCAGCCAGGACAACGGGCCCGATGGTCAGGGAGAGGGCCAGCGTCATCTTGCGCGAGGGGGGGCGGATTTGGGACATAAGGCTCATCTTGGGTCTCCGATCGCCGGGAGGGTCGGGCCGCCGGCTGTCGACGGGACCCTGACGGCCTCCGTTGCGGGCCACAAACGAGGATGCGCCAGATGACGCCGCCGCTACGCAAGTCGCGCGCCACCGCCACTCACGAAGCGCGGGTGGCGGCGGACATCCGGCGGATGGCCGCCATCACGGCGGGCGTCGCCGCCGCCGTCGGCGCCTTCCTCGCCTTCGTGGGCGCCTTTGGCCTGACGGACTATCCCCTCGTCCTGCGCCTCGCCTACATGGTCCCGGTGGCGATCCTGACCGGCATGATCGGCCTGGCGGGATTCCTTCTGGCCGGCCGGCTTGCGCCCCGGTTGAACCCCTGGCTCCGGGCGGTCCTCGGCGGCCTCCTGATCTTCGCACCGATCGGGGTGATCGTCTGGTTCACCGCGGGCCTGATCCCGGGCGCGCACATCGACGCCTCTGCCCTGCCCGGCTTCATCGGCACGTCCCTGGTGGTGTCCCTGGCCATGTCGCTGCTCGCCGTTGCGGTGAACCGCAGGCCGTCCGAACGGCCGCCGCCGGACCCGGGCGCCGTCCCGTCCCGCTTCCTGGAGCGGCTGCCCGTGCGCATGCGCAGCGCCGAGATCTGGGCCGTCGAGGCCGAGGACCACTACCTGCGCGTGCACACCAGCGCCGGCCAGGACCTGATCCTGTTGCGCATGGCCGACGCCATCGCTGAACTTGAGGGCCAGGACGGCATGCAGGTCCACCGGTCCTGGTGGGTGGCCCGGGCGGCCATCATCGACGCCCGCCGGGGCGACGGACGCGCCACCCTGACCCTGAAGGACGGGGCCGAGGCGCCGGTCAGCCGCACCTACGCCGCTGAACTCCGGCGGCGCGGGTGGATCTGAGGATCAGGCCAGGAGGTCCTTGATGGTCTCGCGCTCGCCGACCAGCTCGTCGTTGGTCAGGGCGATCTTCGACTTCGCGAAGTCGTCCATGGCGAAGGTCTCGATGACCTCGTAGCCGGTCTCGGTGGTGCGCACCGGCATGCCGGCCCAGACGCCGGCGGCGAAGCCGTAGCGGCCTTCGCTGCTGATCGCCACGGAGTGGACCTTGCCGGGGGTGACCAGGTCGCGGACGTGGTCGACCAGGGCGTTGGCGGCCGAGGCGGCCGAGGACAGGCCCCGGGCCTCGATGATGGCCGCGCCGCGCTTGCCGACGGCGGGCAGGAAGTCGGTCTTCAGCCAGGCCTCGTCGCCGATCACGGCGGCTGCATCCTTGCCGCCGATCTTGGCGTGGGTGAAGTCGGCGAACATGGTCGGCGAGTGATTGCCGTAGATGTAGAGGTCGCTCACCGCGTCGATGGCCACGCCGGCCTTCTGGGCCAGCTGGGCCCGG
>CAIMLY010000368.1 GCA_903842425.1 uncultured Alphaproteobacteria bacterium
CGCCGACAGCCAGCTTACCGAGGCGATGGAGGATCCCAACGCCGAGGACATGGACGAGCCGCCCGAGATGGGCGAAGGCGACCAGCCGGCCAGGCCGGAGATCAAGGGCGAGGGCAAGACCCCGACCTACCGGGTCTTCACCACCGCCCACGACGAGGTGGTGGCCGCAGAGGAGCTCTGCGAGGCCGAGGAACTGACGCGCCTGAGGGCCTATCTCGACCAGCAGCTGGCCAGCCTCTCCACGGTGGTCTCGCGCCTGGCCAACAAGCTGCAGCGCAAGCTGATGGCCCAGCAGAACAGGTCCTGGACCTTCGATCTCGAGGAGGGGATCCTCGACGTCGCCCGCCTGACCCGGGTGATCATCGACCCCACGGCCTCCCTCGCCTTCAAGGAGGAGGAGGACACCGAGTTCCGCGACACGGTGGTCAGCATCCTCATCGACAATTCCGGCTCCATGCGGGGCCGTCCCATCATGGTGGCGGCGATCTGCGCCGACATCCTGGCCCG
Organism: uncultured Alphaproteobacteria bacterium; assembly: GCA_903842425.1. GTDB lineage: Bacteria > Pseudomonadota > Alphaproteobacteria > Caulobacterales > Caulobacteraceae > Phenylobacterium. The sequence continues at coordinate 508 of CAIMLY010000368.1, forward strand.
CACCCTGGAGCGCTGCGGCGTCAAGACCGAGGTGCTGGGTTTCACGACCCGGGCGTGGAAGGGCGGAACCTCGCGCGAGGACTGGCTGAAGGCGGGCAAGCCTGCGGCGCCCGGCCGGCTGAACGACCTGCGCCACATCATCTACAAGGCTGCCGACGCCCCCTGGCGACGGGCCCGCCGCAACCTCGGCCTGATGATGCGCGAGGGCCTGCTCAAGGAGAACATCGACGGCGAGGCCCTGATGTGGGCCCACCAGCGCCTGATCGGGCGACCGGAAGCCCGCCGCATACTGATGGTGATCTCGGATGGCGCGCCGGTGGACGACTCCACCCTGTCGGTGAACTCCGGCCACTACCTGGAAAAGCACCTGCGCGAGGTGATCGCCGAGATCGAGGGCAAGAGCCCCGTCCAGCTGATCGCCATCGGCATCGGGCACGACGTGACCCGTTACTACCGGCGCGCGGTGACGATCGTCGACGTCGAGCAGCTGGCGGGCGCCATTGTCGACCAGCTGGCCGAGCTGTTCGACGAGGAGCCGCGCAAGGCCAACCGGCGGACCGCAGGCCTGCTGGCGCCGCCGCCGCACACCCAGGGCCCGGACGGGCCGGCCCGGCGCTCCACATTCAAGGAAGTGCGGAAGGCCGTCCTGTGATCCGCAGGGCGCTGATCGTCGCCTTCGTCCTGCTGGCGACGGCCTGCGCCGACCGGTCGCCCCGCACGGCGGGCCCCGTCCAGGCCGGTCCCTGGGTCAATGTGGTCACAGAGCCGGTGGCCGCCGACCCCACCCAGCCGGACCGGACCGCATTCGGACGCTTCCGCTACGCCGGCGGGCTTGCCCTGACGGCGACCGACAGCAACCGGCTTCACGGACTGTCCGACATCCGCGTGCTCCAGGACGGACGCCTGCTGGGCGTCACGGACGAGGGCGACCTGTTCGAAGCCCGGCTGAAGTGGGATGGGGAGGGACGCCTGGCCGGCCTCGACCGCGCCCGGATCACCGCCCTGCCGGGTCCTGGCGGAGGTCCGCTGGGGGGCAAGCTCGAAGCCGACGCCGAGGGCCTGGCCCTGCTGGCCGACGGGTCGCGCCTGGTCAGTTTCGAGCAACGTCACCGTATCCTGCTCTACCCCGCCAGGGGCGGTCCGCCCCGCCCGGTGAACAGCCCCGAAGCCGCCTTCCCGCCCAATGGGGGTCTTGAGGCCCTGTCGACTGACCCCGCCCGGGGACCGGAGGCCTGGCTGGCGGGGGGCGAGGAGTCCGGAGAGCTCTGGACCTGCACCCTGCGCACGCCCTGCCGGTCCCTCGGGACCCTGCCCAAGCCCTTCGAGTTCGGCCTGGTGGCGGTGACGCCGCTGCCGGACGGCGGCCTGGCCTACGTGATCCGCGCCTGGGACCCGCTCCGCGGCTCACGGATCGCCCTGATCCTGCGCAACGCCGCCGGAGTCGAGTTCGACCGGCTGGAGCTGGGCCGGCCCCTGACGACCGACAACTTCGAAGGTGTCGAGGTCCTGCCGGGCAAGGAAGGCGGCCTCCGCTTCCTCCTGGCGTCGGACGACAACTTCTCCACCGAACAGCGGACCTTGCTGCTGGCCTTCGACTGGACGCCCTGAGCCGTCTCAGGGGATGAGGACGGCCTTCACGCAGACACCCTGGTGCTGCTCGGCGATGGCCCGGTCGATCTCGGCCAGGGGATAGGTCCGGATCATCCGGTCGAAGGGCAGGCGGCCCGCCTTGTAGTGCTCGACCAGCTGGGGGATGAAGACGCCGGGGTCGGCGTCGCCCTCGATGATGCCCTTCACCGTATGCCCGAAGGTGATGATCTGGCCCATGTCGCCGGGCGCGGGCGTGCCGGGCGGGGTCACGCCGACAACGCCGAAGACCCCCTTGGAGCCCAGGCAGCCGGCCATCACGGCGTTGAGGACAGCCGGGATCCCGGTGGTGTCGAAGGCGTAGTCCACGCCGACCGGGGTGATGGCGCGCACGGCGGCGGCAAGGTCGGGCGTGGAGGCCGGGTCGAGGACGTGGGTGGCGCCGAACTCAAGGGCGAGGTCGCGCCGGGAGGCCATGGGCTCCAGGACGATGATCACTTCGCACCCCTGGATCCTCGCCCCCATGACCGCGCTGAGGCCCACCGAGCCGCCGCCGGTGATCAGGATGGAGGACCCCGCCCGGGCCGCGAGGCTGTTCATGACCCCGCCGGCGCCGGTCTGGATGCCGCAGCCCAGGGGGCCCATCAGCTCGAGGGGCACGTCATCCGGCAGCTTCACGAGGTTGCGCTCGTAGGTCAGGGCGTGGCTGGCGAAGGAGGACTGGCCGAAGAAGTTCGAGGCGACGCCGCCCGCCTCGTCGTGCAGGGCCTGCGAGCCGTCGGTGCGGGCGCCGGTGTAGTTGAGCAGGGGCATGGTGCGGCAGTAGGGGGCGTCGCCGTCATGGCAGCGGTCGCAGGCGCCGCAGGACCGGTAGCTGATCGCCACACGGTCGCCGGGGCGGAACCGCGTGATGGCCGAGCCCACCGCCTCGACGACGCCGGATCCCTCGTGGCCGAAGACCGCCGGCAGGGGATAGACCGCCTCGCCGGCGTGACGGAAGACGAGGTCGGTGTGGCACAGGCCGACGCCGGCGATCCGGACCCGGACCTCATCCTCCCGGGGATCATCCAGGGACAGGGGCTCGATATCGAACCCGGCCTTGCCGGGCCGGGCGACGGCGGCGGTGATCTTCATGGCGGCTCTCCTTGCCTTCCGTGGACCAGATCGGCGGCGGCGGCGCAACTGCGTCCGGTCCCGGGGCGCTGCCGGAAACGAAAAAGGCCGCCCCGGGGGGCGGCCTCTTCACCTTCCGGGGAAGGGGTTCGGGCTCAGGCGGCCGTGTCGGCGAGCTTGGCCTTGACCTGACGCTTGATCTTGAGGGCGCGGGGCGAGAGGTCTTCGTCCCGGGCCTTGACCAGGTAGGCGTCCAGGCCGCCCTTGAAGTCGAGGGTGCGCAGCACTGCATTGGTGATGCGAAGCTTGAAGGTCTGGCCGAGGGCGTCCGACTGCAGGGACACGGGAGCCAGGGCCGGCAGGAAGCGGCGCTTGGTCTTGACGTTGGAGTGGCTCACATTGTGGCCGACCATCGGACCGACACCAGAGAGTTCACAGCGGCGCGACATGGGTTTCTCATCCCGACAGAAAGAGGCCCGGAGACCGCGCGGCCACCGGGGGAGCGGCGATATAGGCGAAGCGGGCCGTGGAGGTCAAGGCTGAGGGCCGGGCCTTTGGCGGCCTCGACCGGCGCCGGCGCCCTCCCCCGGAGACAGCTGTGGACGGATTGGTTTTTTCATTTGTGGTTAACGGCCGATCGGCTACAATCCCTAGTATAGAACAAAATCCGAATCGCGGGGTGTCGCTGATTCGGTCATGATTCGTTTCGCCCGTGTTCGTGGGGAAACGGGTCCGGCGTTAAGGCCTTTCCCCAGATCCGGCGATTCCCTGGCCTGTAGCTGGCCCCGGACCGCTTGCGGGCGGCCGATTCCCACCCCACCCTGAGTCCATGAGCGAGCGTTCGCTGGGTCCTGCGCCATCGCGTCTGGTCGCGGTCCTCGGCCCCACCAACACCGGTAAGACCCACCTCGCCGTGGAGCGCATGCTGGGCCACGCCTCCGGCATGATCGGCCTGCCGCTGCGCCTGCTCGCCCGGGAGATCTACGACCGGATCGTCCGCGCCCGGGGGCCCCGCGCCGTCGCCCTGATCACCGGCGAGGAAAAGATCATCCCGCCGCGGGCGACCTACTTCGTCTGCACGGTCGAGGCCATGCCGCTCAGCCGCGAGGTGGAGTTCCTGGCGGTGGACGAGATCCAGCTCTGCGCGGACCCGGAGCGCGGACATGTCTTCACGCACCGCCTGCTGCACGCCAGGGGACGTTCGGAGACCCTGCTGCTGGGCTCGCTGTCCATGGCGCCCCTGATCCGCCGGCTCCTGCCGGAGGCCGAGATCACCAGCCGCGAGCGGTTCTCCACCCTGTCCTACGCGGGCGGCAAGAAGCTGACCCGCCTGCCCCGCCGCACCGCCGTCGTCGCCTTCTCCGCCGACCAGGTCTACGCCATCGCCGAGCTGATCCGCCGGCAGAGGGGCGGAGCGGCGGTGGTCATGGGATCGCTCTCGCCGAGGACACGGAACGCCCAGGTTGAACTCTACCAGTCCGGGGAGGTGGACTTCCTGGTCGCCACCGACGCCATCGGCATGGGGCTGAACATGGACGTCGACCATGTGGCCTTCGCCGGGCTGCAGAAGTTCGACGGCCGCCGGACCCGCGCCCTGCATCCCCAGGAGGTGGGGCAGATCGCCGGTCGGGCCGGGCGGTTCCGCAAGGACGGGACCTTCGGGGTCACAGGCGAGTGCGAGGAAATGGACCCCGGCCTGGTCGCCCAGGTCGAGGCCCACCGTTACGATCCGGTCCCGGCGGCCGAATGGCGCAACCCCCGGCTCGACTTCGGCTCCCTCGGGGGGCTGCTCCGGTCCCTGGGCGAGACGCCGGGCCGGGAAGGTCTGTCCCTGTCAGCCGAGGCCCTCGACGAGATCACCCTGCGCCAGCTCGCCGCCGACCCCCGGGTGGCGGACCGCTGCAGGGACCGAAGCGCCCTCCTGCACCTCTGGGACGTCTGCCAGACCCCCGACTTCCGGAAGACCGGGGTGGAGGAGCACGTCCGACTCGGCCGGGAGTTCTTCTTCTGGCTGTCCAGCCACGGTCGGCGGATACCCGAGGACTGGATGGCCGACCAGTTCCGGCGCCTGGACCGCACCGAGGGTGAGATCGACACCCTGCAGGCCCGCCTGTCCAACGTCCGGACCCTGGCCTACGTGGCCAATCGTCCCGGCTGGCTGAGCGATCCCGCGGGCTGGCAGGGGCGTACCCGCGTCCTCGAGGACCGGCTGTCCGACACCCTTCACGAGAAGCTCACCGCCCGGTTCGTGGACCGGCGCACAAGCGTGCTCATGCGCACCCTGCGGTCCTCCGGAGACCTCCTGGCGGGCGTGTCCCGGGACGGTGTGGTGACGGTGGAGGGATACGTGGTGGGCCGCCTGCAGGGCGTGGTCTTCACCCCTGAGCGGGCCGGCTCGGCCCTCGAGGAAAAGGCCCTGCGCGCCGCGGCCAACGCCGCCGCCGCTCCCGAGATCGCCCGTCGGCTGGGCCGCATGGCGGCGGAGCCGGACGAGGCCTTCGCCCTGGACCCCGACGGCAGGATCCTCTGGCGCGGCGAGGCGGCCGCGGCCGTGCAGGGCGGCGGGATCTTTGCGCCAAGGGCGCGGCTGTTCGGGGAACTGGGCCCGGCGCCCGTCCGAGAGCGGGCGCAGCGACGCCTCGAGGCCTGGCTGGCGGCGGAGGCCGGACGCCGGCTCGCGCCCCTCGCCCGCCTGGACGAAGCGCTTCGCAGCGGACGCCTGAGGGGCCTCGCCCGGGGCCTGGCTTGGCGCCTCGTCGAGGCCGGCGGGGTGCTGGACCGGGCCGAGGTCCGCGAGGAGGCCGCGGCCCTCTCGCCGGTGGAGCGCCGCAGCCTCCGCGGCCTGGGCGTGCGCCTGGGCGCCTTCTCGGTCTTCCTGCCCGGGCTGCCCTCGCCCGAGGCGCTCGACTTCGTCCGCGCCGTGCTGGCGCCCGGCCTGCCCGCCCCCCGGCCTGGCCGGCTGGCGAAGGGGCAGGAAGGCCCGGCGCGGCCGGTTCTGGCGGCGGCGGGCCTGCGACGGACAGGCGACCTTCTCCTGGACGTGGCGCGCCTGGAAGCCCTGGACGCCGCGCTGCGGGCCGCCCCGTCCTCCAGCCGCGGGGTCGAGGTGGCTCCGGCGCTGGCCGACGTCCTGGGCGGACCCGCAGAGCACCTTTTCGCCGTCCTTCGCGCCCTGGGCTTTGCGCCGGCGGAGCGGCCTGCCGCGGATCGCACCGTGGCCTGGCGAAGGCGGCGGGCGCCCACCCCGCGGCCGCCGTCCGGTCCCGTGGAGGCCTCGCCCTTTTCCGCCCTGGCCGCCCTCCGGACACCGGGAACACCAAAACCGGCCGCCCGCCCGGTCCGGCGCCGGCGCAGGGCCGCCCGGTGACCGGGTCCGCCTCCGTCCGCGCCGACGTCTGGCTCTGGCGGGCGCGGTTCTTCAAGTCCCGCAGCCTGGCGGCCCGGTTCCTGGACGAGGGTCGGGTCCGGCTGACCCGTGACGGCTCCGAAAGCCGGATCGACAAGTGCGCCCGGCCTGTGCGGACGGGCGACCACCTGGTCTTCGCCGTGGGCGGGCGGCTGACCGCGGTGCAGGTCCAGGCCCTGGGGGAGCGCCGGGGGCCCCCGGCGGAGGCGCGGACCCTCTACCTCCCGCTGGAGCCCCCCGCCGGCGATCCCGCCCGAGGCTCCTGAGCCCTTGCCGTGGCGCCTCTGCGCTCCTAGCCTTGGACGCTGGGAGAACCACGACATGACGGGACGACTGGCGACGCTGGGGGGCCTTGTGCTCGTGACCTTCCTGGCCGCGGCGGCGCCCGGCGCAGC
>CAIMLY010000369.1 GCA_903842425.1 uncultured Alphaproteobacteria bacterium
AGGTTGAGGTCGAGGAGACGTCCCCAGGCTGCATTCCGGTAGACCTGCATCCGGGCACCCCGGGGAAAGGCCGAGGAGCGCAGGGGCATGTGCTCGTAATAGGCCTGCAGGGCGGCCTGCCGGCGAAGGTTGAAGATGTCCGGGGGCGTCCCGTCCTGGTCGAGGTCGCCGACCCAGTTGTTGTCGATCTCGTGGTCGTCCCAGGTGCAGAACCAGGCGGTCGAGGCGTGGCTGGCCTGCAGGTCCGGGTCCATCTTGTACTGGGCGTAGCGGCGCCGGTAGTCGTCGAGGGAATGGATCTCGCCGCCGAGATGGGCCCGGGAGGCGCCTGGCCGGGGCGGGGCGGCGGCGCCGCGGCCCTCATAGATGTAGTCGCCGTAGCAGTAGATGAAGTCGAGGCCCTCCTCGGCGATCTTGCGGTGCGCCGTATAGAGGCCCTGCTCGTAGGCCTGGCACCCGACGACGCCAAAGCGCGCCCGGGAGGGACTGGCCGACCGCGCCGGGGTGGTCTTCGCGCGGCCAGGAGGAGAGGCCTCGCCCCCGGCCAGGAAGCGGTAGGCGTAGTCCCGGTCCGGCTCCAGACCGGTCACCTCCACATGGACGGCGTGTCCGAGCTCGGGGCGGGCACGGGCCTCGCCGCGCCGCACCACCTGGGTGAAGCCCGGGTCCGCAGCGACCTCCCAGGTGACGGGAACCGCCACAGGGGGCATGCCGCCGCCGGGCTCCAGGGGCTTCGGCGCCAGCCGGGTCCAGATCACGAAGCCGTCCTCGACAGGATCACCCGCCGCGACCCCGAGCTGGAACGGAAAGTCCGTGAAGACGGGATTGGCCCTGGCCCGCCGCGCCGGAACCAGGGTCGTTGCGCCAGCGGCGAGGGAGAGGAGCAGGCCCCGGCGGGACGGGGGCGAGGCGTGGGACATGGGACCTCCGCGAAAGGCGGCGGACACCCTAGACCGGATTTGTGACAGGCCCAATCCGGCGGCGGCCTCCAGGGGGCCCGCCTACCCTTCCCCGCCCTCCAGCTGCAGGAACCAGACCTTCGCCGCGCCCCAGGTGCGGGCGTCGAGGAGGGTGTAGCCGGGAGCTTCGGGGGTGGGTTCGCCGGCGCCGGTCTCGAGGACGGCCAGGGCGCCGGGGGCCAGCCAGCCGCCTTCGCGCAGGCGGGCGAGGGTGGTCTCGCCCAGGCCCTTGCCGTAGGGCGGGTCGAGGAAGGCCAGGGTGAAGGCCGGGCCGTCGGCGCCGGGGCGGACTCCCAGGTCGGTGGCGTCGCGGCGGTGGATGCGGGTGCGGCCGAACAGGGCGAAGGCCTCGGCGTTGTCGCGGATGGCGCCCCGGGCGGCGGCCTCGGTCTCCACGAACAGGCAGAAGGCGGCGCCCCGGGAGAGGGCTTCGAAGCCCAGGGCTCCGGACCCGGCGAAGAGGTCGATGACCCGGGCGCCGGCGAGCGGCGGGGCCCAGGCGGCGTGCTCCAGTATGTTGAAGACGGCCTGCCGGGCGCGGTCGGAGGTGGGGCGGGTGCCCTGCCCCGGCGGGGCGGCGAGGCTGCGGCCCTTCAGGGCGCCGGAAACAATGCGCATGGCGTGCTCGCCTCGGTCGGGTCTAGGGTGGCGGCGGGATGGAGACAGACAGGGAGGTCCTGATGAGCCTGGTGACCCGTGAACGCAAGGGGGCGGCGGTCGTCCTGACCTACGCCAACCCGCCCTGGGGGACGATGACCGCAGCCGGCGCCCGGGAAATGTACGCCGAGGCGAAGGTCGCCCTCGATGATCCCGCCGTGCGCTGCCTGGTCCTCACCGGGGGCGTGCCCGGCATCTTCATCCGGCACTACGACGTGGACGAGCTGGCCGACATGAGCGCCCGCCTGCAGGACGGGACGCCGCCTTCGCCGCCGCGGGCCGACGCCCCGCCGCCGCCACCCGGCTTCCTGGAACTGACGGACATCATCGCGGCGGCGGACAAACCCGTGGTGGCGGCCATCAACGGCCTGTGCCAGGGCGGCGGCTTCGAGCTGGCCCTGGCCTGCGACCTCAGGATCGCGACGCCGGAGGCGGCCTCCATCGGCCTGCCCGAGACCCGGATCGGCATCTTCCCCGGCGGCGGCGGCACCCAGCGCCTGCCCCGGGTGGTGGGCGAGGCCAGGGCCCTGGAGATCATCCTGCGCGGCCTGACCTTCACGGGCGCAGAGGCCTACGCCATCGGCCTGGTGCACGAGCTGGCGGCCGATCCCCTGGCCCGGGCCCTGGAGATGGCGCGGGAGTGGGAAGGGCGCGGGGCCGAGGGCATCGCCGCCGCGAAGCGGCTTACCCGCGCGGCCCTCGACCGCCCCCTTTCGGAGGGCCTTTCCCAGGAGCGCCGCTCCTTCCTGGAGGTGATGCGGACCGGTTCGGCCCGCGCGGCCCTGGAGGCCGCCCGCCAGCCGGTGGAGATCCAGAAGGTCTGACCGGACGCGCCTTGGGCGCCGTCGAGGACCGGCTGATGTCGGTCTTGCCGGCGCGTTCGGCGTCGGGCTTGCGGGACCCGGGTTTCCGGGACTCAGGCTTGCGGGATCCAGGTTTCAGGGGCGGGCGCCCTCCCGGCGGCTTGGGCTTAGGCCGCGCCCAGCCGGCCTTGTAGGCCGGGCGGCCGCGGGTTTCGGGAGCCTCGGCGGACACGATGGCCTCGCCGGCGCCCTCCCGGCGCTTTTCGGACACGGGCGCCCGGCGGCTCCATTTCGGCTTGTCGCCCCGGGGAAGGTCCTCCGGCGGGATCAGGTCGCTGAAGAGCTCGCGGATGACCCGTGGGCCCACCTCCTCGATCTCTCCGGGCGGCAGGGTGGCGAGGGCGAAGGGGCCATAGGCGAGGCGGATCAGCCGGTTGACCTTCAACCCCACCGATTCCAGCACCTTGCGGACCTCGCGGTTCTTGCCCTCGGACAGGGTGACCGTGATCCAGAGGTTGGCGCCCGAGGCGCCGTCCCGGGCCTTGTCGATCACCGCCTCGATGGGGCCGTAGCGCACCCCGTCGACGGTCACGCCAGCCTTGAGGGCGTCCAGCCGGTCCTGGGTGATCCGCCCGAAGGCGCGGGCCCGGTAGCGGCGGACCAAGCCCGTGGACGGCAGCTCCAGGGACCGGGCGACGCCCCCGTCGTTGGTGAGGAGGAGCAGGCCCTCGGTGGCCAGGTCCAGGCGGCCGACGGAGATCAGCCGGGGGAGGCCCTGGGGCAGGCCCTGGAAGACGGTGGGCCGGGCCTGGGGGTCCTTGTGCGAGGTCACCAGGCCGGCGGGCTTGTGATAGCGGAACAGGCGCACGGGCTCGGCCTCGCCCACCACCTCGCCGTCGACGGTGAGGATGTCGTCGGCCTCGATCCGCACGGCGGGACTGGCCAGGGTGCGCCCGTTCACGGCCACCCGACCCTCGGCGATCAGCCTCTCGACGTCGCGGCGCGAGGCCACCCCGGCCCGGGCCAGGGCCTTGGCGATGCGCTCGCCGCCGCCGTCCGGGGATTGACCTTCGTCGTCGCCGGGGGTTCGTAACGGATCGTGGACCATGATCCGGAATACATGCGCATTGCGCTGGCCGAGGCGCAAGCCGCCGCGGACCGGGGAGAGACCCCCGTCGGCGCCGTCGTGGTCGACCCGTCGACCGGCGAGGTGCTGGCGGCGGCGGGCAATGCGCCCATCGGCGAGTCCGATCCCACCGCCCACGCCGAGATCCGCGCCCTGCGGGCCGCCGCCCGGAAGCGCGGAAATTACCGGCTGACCGGCCTGACCCTTTTCGTGACGCTGGAGCCCTGCCCCATGTGCGCCGGGGCGATCAGCCACGCCCGGATCGGGCGGGTGGTGTTCGGCGCCGAGGATGCGAAGGGCGGCGGAGTCGTGCACGGCGCGCGGGTCTTCGACCAGCCCACCTGCCACTGGCGGCCGGAGGTGACGGGCGGGGTCCTGGGGCCGGAGTCCGCCGCCCTGCTCAAGGGATTCTTCCGCGCCCGGCGCGGCCGCCGTTCAGGTGAGGCGGCGGCGGTAGAGGGCGAGGAGGGCTGACCAGGCCCGCTCGGCCGCCTCGGGACTGTAGACGGGCGACCCGGGCACGCACCATCCATGCTGGGCGCCGGCATAGACCTCGACCTCGGCGGCGCGGCCTGCGGCCTTGAAGGCGGCCCTCAGGGCGTCCTTGGCCTGGGGCTCCTTCTGGTCGTCGTTCTCGGCGATGGCGACCAGGTAGTCCGCCCGGGTGCGGGGCACGAGCCGGTGCGGGCTGTCGGGGCCGGCGGTGACCAGGCCCCCGCCATGGAAGGAGCCGACGGCGGCGACGCGGTCCGGCAGGGCCGCCGCGGCCTGGAAGGCCATGGGGCCGCCCATGCAGTAGCCCTGGACGCCCGCGCCCTTGCCGGGATCGACCAGGGACTGGCCGTCCAGCCAGGCGAAGCAGGCGATGGCGTCCCGGGCCGTGGCCTCGGGGGTCAGGGCGGACCTCAGCTCCATCAGCCGGGCCCGGTCGGCGGGGTCGGCCCAGTTCACGGGACCCGCGGGGATCGGGGCGCGGCCCTTGCGGTAGAAGGGATTGGGGGCGAGGACGGCGTAGCCCTCGGCGGCCATGCGGCTGGCCATCTGCCGGAAGACGGGACGCAGGCCCATGATGTCGGTCCAGACGAGGACGGCCGGCCAGCCCCCGGCAGGCGCCCTTCCCGTGGGGTGGACGAAGACGGCGTCGCAGAGGCCGTCGGACGTCTGGACCTCGACGTCCATCTCCATGACCTTCAGGGTGGCGGCGCCAGCCGTTGACGAAGCCGCCACGGCGGCGCCGGCGGCGAGAAGGCCGAGATCGCGCCGGGAGAGGCCGGTTTCCGGCGCGGATGAACCGGGGCGTTGGGCGTCGTCTTGCATGGCGGGCTCCTGACCAGACCTTGAGACGCGACTATGCGCCCGACCGGGCCGGCTGTCAGCCCAGGCGCGCCTCGG
>CAIMLY010000370.1 GCA_903842425.1 uncultured Alphaproteobacteria bacterium
CGGTGCTGTTCGTCGATGACCGCCAGGGCGAGACCCGCAAAGTGGACTTCGTCCTGGAAGAGGGCGTGGGTGCCAACCGCTACGGAGGCGCCCCCGGAGGCGAGACGCTCGAGCTTCTCCCGCCGGGCTGCGCCCCGGTCACGTCCCGTCAGGAGGACGACACCGATCCCCTGGGCTTCCAGGGGTGGAGAGAGGGTCTCGAAGTGCTGCCGGGCGAGAATCTCGGTGGGCGCCATGAGGACGCCCTGCGCGCCTGCATCCGCTGCATCGGCCAGGGCCAGCATGGCGACGACGGTCTTGCCGGATCCGACATCGCCCTGCAGCAGCCGGCTCATGCGCTGGCCCGAGGACAGGTCGGCGCGGATCTCGCCGAGGGAGGTCTGCTGGTCCGGCGTCAGGCGGAAGGGCAGGGCGGCCTCGATCCGTCCGGACAGCCCGGAGGGCGGAAGCCGGCGTCCGGCGCCGGATCGCCGGTGTGCTCGCCGCTGAGCCATGGCCAGCTGGTGCGCCAGCAGCTCATCGTAGGCCAGCCGACTGCGGGAGGGACAGGAGGGAGACAGGTCCTCTTCTCCCATCGGGGCGTGCAACCGGGCGATCGCCTCGCGCCAGGACGGAAAGCCGCGCCCTTCCTTCCAGGCGGGGTCCTGCCACTCGGGCAGGTCCGGCGCCCGTTCCATGGCCGCGAGGACAAACCGCCGGACCAGGCGGGGCGCCAGGCCTCCGCCCGCCGGATAGACCGTCTCGATCCCGGGGATCTCGGCCTGCCGCGACTCTTCGACCACGTAGTCCGGATGAACCATCTGGAGGTCGAGGCCGAAGCGCTCGACCTTTCCTGAGACCAGCCGCCGGGCGCCGACAGGGAGGCGGGTCTCCATGCCGCGGGCAGAGCCGCCGAAGTAGACCAGGTCCAGCTGGCCGGTCCCGTCCTCGGCGCGGATGCGGAAGGGTTGATGGGGGGACCTGGGCTTCAGGTGACCGGTCACGGTGACCAGGAAGGTGGCGGTGTCCTCGGGGCGCGCCTCGGAGACGCTCAGATGCGGTCGGCGGACCAGGCCATGGGGCGCCAGGAAGAGCAGGTCCCTCACCAGCGGCCCGGCGATCCGCGCCAGGGCGGGCTCGATGCGGGGACCGACGCCCTTCAGGCTGCCGATCGACGCAAAGAGGGGAAAGAGGATCTCGGGCCGCATGGGTCCTTTTCCGGGCGCCGCTGGCCAAGGCGGCCGCGGCGCACTATACCCGCGCCGTCACATGTCTATCCACGATGAAACGCGCCTGAAGAGGCTCTCATTCCGCGCCTGGCGGCGCGGGTTCCGCGAGGCGGACCTCATCCTGGGGCCGTACGTGGACCTTCATGCGCGCGACCTGAGCCCCGAGGGGCTGGACGCCCTGGAGGATCTCCTCGCCCATCCGGACCAGGACCTCTACGCCTGGATCGTCGAGCGCGAAGCGCCGCCCGAGGGCGTCGACCTCGCCATCCTGGCGGCGCTCCGGCAGTTCCGGGATACCGTCCACAAGCTCCCCGGAGCCGTGCGTGGCGGCTGACGGCGGGGCTTCGCCCGGCCCGGCCGACCTTCGTCGTCTTGCGGAGGACCCCGGGCGGCTGGACATTTCCGGCGCGCCGGAGGGCTTCGACGCCCTGGTGCTCGCCGACCTGATGCGGCGCCGGAAGGGGCCGGCCCTCTTCGTGGCCCGGGACGGGGCGCGCCTTTCCGCCTTCGTGGAGTCCTTCCGGTTCTTCGGCCAGGGCCTTGAGGTGCTGGAACTGCCATCGTGGGACTGCTTGCCCTATGACCGGTCCGGTCCCTCGTCGGGAGTCTCGGCCCGGCGCATGGCGGCCCTGGCGCGGATGGCCGAAGGCGGCGCCTGGGACCGGCCCGTCCTCCTGGCCACGACCATCGCCGCGGCCAGCCAGAGGTTGCCGCCCCGGCAGGCCGTCGCCGCCGCCGGCTACTCCGCCCGGGTCGGCCGCGTGGTCGATGTGGCGGACCTGGAGCGTTACTTCGCGGTCAATGGCTACCACCGGGCGTCCACCGTCTCCGAGAAGGGCGAATTCGCCATCCGCGGCGGGGTCATTGATGTCTTCCCGACGGCCTCTGCTGAGCCGGTGCGGCTCGACCTGTTCGGCGAAACCCTGGAGTCGATCCGCGCCTTCGATCCCGAGACCCAGAGGTCTACCCGGCAACTGACCGAGGTGTCCCTGCCTCCCGCCAGCGAGGTGCTCCTGGACGACACCGCCATCTCGCGGTTCCGGCGGGGGTATGCCGAGGCCTTCGGGGCGCCCGGCGGCGATCCGCTCTACGAGACGGTCAGCGGCGGCGGTCGCCGCGCCGGCATGGAGCACTGGCTGCCCCTGTTCTACGGCGGCCTGGAGACCCTGTTCGACTATCTTCCCGACGACGTCCTTGTGGCCCTGGACGGGCTGGCGGAGGCCGCCCTCGCGGACCGTTTCGCCCAGGTCTGCGACGCCTTTGACGCCCGCGACCAGGCCGATCGGCGCAGTCAGTACCGCCCTCTGGGGCCTGA
>CAIMLY010000371.1 GCA_903842425.1 uncultured Alphaproteobacteria bacterium
GCCATGTCCGTTCTCCTGTCCGAAAAGCGTCAGTCGCCGAGGGTGACGACAACCTTGCCCATGGCCTTGCGGCTGCCCAGGTGGGCGATGGCGTCGGCGGCCTTCGCAAAGGGGAAGCGCTCGGAGACGTAGGGCCGGATCTTGCCCTGGGCGTAGAGGTCGATGAGCTCAAGGTTGGCCTTCTGGAAAAGGTCCGGATTGCGAGCCGTCCAGTTGCCCCAGATCACGCCCACGATGTCGCAGCCCTTCAGCAGGGGCAGGTTCAGGGGGATGCGGGGGATCTCGCCAGCAGCGAAGCCGATCACCAGGTATCGGCCTTCCCAGGCGATGGAGCGCAGGGCCGGTTCGGCGTAGTCGCCGCCGATGGCGTCGTAGATGACGTCCGCGCCGTTCTCGCCGCAGGCCTCCTTGAACAGCTGGGACAGCTGCTTCTGGCCGTCGCGGTCAAAGGGACCCCGGCCGTAGACCACGCCGGATTCGGCGCCGTGACGGATGGCGAGGTCGACCTTCTCCTGGGTGGAGCAGGCGGCGATGACCCGGGCGCCCATGGCCTTGCCCAGCTCGACGGCCGCCAGGCCGACGCCGCCGGCGGCGCCGAGCACCAGCATGGTCTCGCCGGCCTTCAGGCAGCCCCGGTCCTTCAGGGCGTGGTAGGAGGTTCCGTAGGTCAGGATGAAGGCGGCGGCCTCGTCGTAGGGCATGGAGTCCGGGATGGGGGTCAGGCGACCGGCGGGAGCGACGATCTCCTCGACCAGGCCGCCATGGCCGATCTGGGCCAGGACCCGGTCGCCCACCTTCACCTCGGTGACGCCCTCGGCGATCTCGGTGACGATGCCGGAGACCTCGCCGCCGGGGGCGAAGGGCCGCGGCGGCTTGGACTGGTACTTGTCCTCGATGATCAGGACGTCCGGGAAGTTGATGCCGACGGCCTTGACCTGGACGCGGGCCCAGCCCGGGCGGAGGGCGGGAGAGGGAATGTCCTCGATCACCAGGGTTTCGGGCCCGCCGACAACCTTGCTCAGGACCGCTTTCATGTCTCTCTCCCCCATTCTTGGCGCGCTTGGCGATGGCCGCGCACGCTAGCCCAGCCGCCCGGCGCGCGGAAGCCGTCGGGGGCAAAGAATCAGCGGATTTGGCGGGCGTGCCGGCCTCGCCTATATTCCGCCCTCCTGGCGCCGAGGCTTCCGTGACCATCACCCTTGACCTTTCCCGGTCCCGTGACGCCGCCGCCCCGGCGCGGCGCCCGAACCTGACGGGCCTGACCCGGCCGGCCCTCGCGGCCGCGCTGGAGGCCGGCGGCCTGGTGCCGGCCGGCAAGGCGAAGATGAGGGCCTCCCAGCTCTGGCGCTGGATCCACCATTACGGGGTCACGGACTTCGCCCTGATGACCGACGTGGCCAAGGAGCTGCGGGCGGACCTCTCCGACGCCTACGACCTGTCGCGCCCCGAGGTGGTCGAGCGCCAGGTCTCGGTGGACGGGACCCGGAAGTGGCTGATCCGCATGGCGCCCGGCGTCGAGGTCGAGACCGTCTACATCCCCGACGTCGGCCGGTCCGGCGCCCTGTGCGTCTCCAGCCAGGTCGGCTGCACCCTCAACTGCACCTTCTGCCACACCGGGACACAGCCCCTGGTGCGCAACCTGACCGCGGCCGAGATCGTCGCCCAGGTCCAGGTGGCCCGGGACGAGCTGGGCGAGTGGCCCTCTCCAAAGGAGGACCGGCGGCTCTCGAACATCGTCTTCATGGGCATGGGCGAGCCGCTCTACAACCTCGACAGCGTGGCGGACGCCATCGACATCATCGCCGACAACGAGGGGATCGCCATCTCCCGCCGGCGGATCACGGTCTCCACCTCCGGGGTCGTGCCCGAGCTGAGGGCCCTGGGCGAGCGGACCCAGGCCATGCTGGCCATCTCGCTGCACGCCACGAACGACGCCCTGCGGGACGAGCTGGTGCCCCTCAACCGGAAGTATCCCATCGCCGAGCTGATGGCCGGCATCCGGGCCTATCCGGGCCTGGGCAACGCCCGCCGCGTGACCTTCGAGTACGTCATGCTCAAGGGGGTGAACGACAGCCCGGCGGAGGCCCGCGCCCTGGTGAAGCTGTTGGCCGGCGTCCCCGCCAAGATCAACCTGATCCCCTTCAACCCCTGGCCCGGCAGCCCCTATGCCTGCTCGGACTGGGGCGCCATCGAGGCCTTCGCCGCCATCCTGAACCGGTCGGGCTACGCCTCGCCGATCCGCACCCCCCGGGGACGCGACATCCTCGCCGCCTGCGGCCAGCTGAAGAGCGAAAGCGAGAAGGAGCGCGCCTCGGTCCGCCGGGCCCGGGAGCGCGCCGCCGCCCTGCAGGACGCCCCGGACGCCGCCCCCACGCCTGGGGGCGAAGCCTCCGGGGACCGAGACTGAACGGAGCCCCCATGCCCAGCCCCATCGCCTCCCCCGAGATCCTGGCCTTCGCGGCGGGCTTCCCCCTGGCCCTCCTGCACGCCGCCGCCACCCTGGTGATCCTGGTGGCCGGAGCCGCCCTCTACATGGTCCTGACCCCGCACCGGGAGATCGCCCTGATCCGCGAAGGCAACGCGGCGGCCGCGGTCTCCTTCGGCGGGGTGCTGACCGGCCTCGCCCTGCCCCTGGCCGCCGCCATGACCGCCTCGGCCTCGCTCCTCGAGATCATCATGTGGGGCGCGCCCACCGTCGTGGTGCAGCTGCTCGTCTTCCGCCTGGTCGACCTGCTGCTGAAGGGCCTGCCCGAACGCATCCAGCATGGCGAGATGTCCGCCGCAGCCCTCCTGGCCGGCGGCAAGCTGGCCTCGGCCATCGTCCTCGCGGCCGCCGTCGCGGGGTAGGAGGCGGACGTGCACTTCCCGCGGCTCAGCGACTGGCTGGTCTATGTCGCCATCATCGTGGCCGTGATCGTCGTGGCCCTCGCCCGCCGGGAACGGGCCGACGCGCCGCCGCCGCCGCCGCCGCCGGCCGCGGGAGAGGGCCTGCCCCTGGGGCCTGCCTCGCCCTTCGACCCCTCGGTGTTCGTCGAGGCCCCGGCCACGCCCGAGCCGGGGTCCGGCACCGCCTTCTCCGTCGACGAGCGCGGGGTGTGGATCACCGCCCGGCATGTGGTGGACGGCTGCAAGCGGGCCGCCGTGGTCGTCGCCGACGGCCGGGGCGTGGCGGCCGAGGTCCGGATCGACCCCCGGGGCGAGGTGGCGGTCCTGACCACCGAGGGCGGCGCCGCCCCCCTTCCCGTGGCGGTGGGCCGGACCCTGCGGCGGGGGGAAAGGGCCTATCATCCCGGCTTCCCCCAGGGCCGTCCCGGCGAGGCCACATCGCGCCTGATCGGCCGGGAGAACATGGTGATCCGCGGGCACGGCGCCCGCACCGAGCCCGTTCTGGTCTGGGCCGAGACCGGTCGGACCGACGAACTGCGGGGAAGCCTTTCGGGCCTGTCGGGGGCGCCCGCCCTCGACGACGCGGGGCGGGTGATCGGGGTGACCGTCGCGGAGTCCCCCCGGCGGGGCCGGATCTACACCACCTCGCCCGAAACCCTGCTGGGCGCGCTGAAGTCGGCCAATGAGCGACCCGAGCCGGGGGCGGTGGGCGAGTCCGTGACGACCACCAACTACGGGATCGTCGCCGACAGCCTGCGGCGCGACCTCCGGGTAGCGCGCGTCATCTGCCTGGACGGGTCCTGAGGCGATCCGCCCGGTTCAGCCCGGACGCCGGATGAAGTCCAGCCAGACAGGCGCGCAGTCTCCCAGGCGCTTGGCCTCATAACGGGTGGGGACATGGTCGGCCGGGGCCTCCCGCCAGTCGGCGGCGCTGTTGGCGGGCCAGGCAAAGCGGGGCTCGGCCAGCATGACCCTCAGCATCTGGTCGGCATAGTCGGCCCAGTCGGTGGCCAGGCGCAGCCGCCCGCCGGGGCGCAGGAGTCGGGCCGCCTCCGCTGCGAAGGCCGGGCTGACCAGGCGGCGCTTGTGGTGACGCGCCTTCTGCCAGGGATCGGGGAACAGGACGAAGATCCGGCCCAGCCCGGCGTCCGGCAGGCGGGCCATCAGGTCCCGCGCGTCGCCGTCGTGGATGCGGACATTGCGAAGCCCTCTCTCCTCGACGTGCCGCAGGGCGCTGGCGACGCCGTTCAGGAAGGGCTCGGCCCCCAGGATGACGACGTCCGGATGGGCCGCGGCCTGGGCGGCCATGTGCTCCCCGCCGCCAAAACCCACCTCCAGCCAGGTCTCACGGGACCCCGGCGCCAGCTGCGCGGGATCGACCGGTCCCTCCGCGGGGGGCCTCAGGGCCGGGAGGAGGGTGTCCATCAGGCCGGCCTGGCGGGGCTTCAGGGTGCGCGAACGGATCCGTCCAAAGGACCGCAGGGGCGGCGGGGTCTCCACGCTGGCGTCAGGCCAGGCCCTTGAGGGCGTCCACCAGGTCGGTGCGCTCCCA
>CAIMLY010000372.1 GCA_903842425.1 uncultured Alphaproteobacteria bacterium
CGCGGGCGTCCGATACGACGCCTGGAAGGCTCACGATGGCGGCATCGGCAAGTTGATCGCCGGTCGCCGGGTGGACGACGACTATCCGGAGCGGACCGATAGCGCCATCAGCCCGAAGCTCAGCTTCCAGGGCCCACTGGCGGCGGGTTGGGAGGTCCAGCTCAGCCTGGGCACAGCGACCCGTTTCCCGACCGTGGGCGAACTTTTCCAGGGACGCATTGACGACATCACCCAGCAGATCGATCCGCAGAGCTTCGATCCCAACCTGAGGCCGGAGACATCCTTTGACGCCAGCCTCATCCTGAGGCGCAGCTTCGGCGACGTCCGGGTGACGAGCTCAGTCTTCCTGCAGGACGTCCACGACGCCATCTTCAGCTTCCAGGGTCTCAATCCCTTCGGCCAGGTGGTTTCATCCTTCAAGAATGTCGACCGGGTCCGGCAGGTGGGCGTCGAGCTCATCGCCGAGGCCCGGGATGTGGGCGTCGAGGGTCTCGACATCGACGCCAACCTCTCGTGGATGGACGCCCGGACGCTTCGCAACGCCTCGGCGCCTGCGGCGGAGGGACAGATGTTCCCGCGGATCCCGGAATGGCGCTCCAATGGCTCGATCCGGTACCGGGTGAGCGACTCCGCGCGGGCCTCCCTCGGATGGCGCTACGCCACCCGTCCGAACTCCGACCTCTTCGGCCTGTCGCGAGGCGACGCCTACGGATTCCAGACTGAGTACTTCACCCTGGATGGTCGGCTCACCTGGGCGGTCGGCCAGCATGCAGAGGTGGGGCTGGGCGTCGACAACCTGCTGAACGACCAGGCCTACGTCTCGCACCCCCTGCCCCAGCGGACCTTCGTGGTCGACCTCAAGAGCCGGTGGTGAGCGCCATGACCGAGCCCGGGTCCCTGCATGGCGCCGAGCGCAAGGCCATCCTGGCCCACAGGACGGTCTGGCGTTGGCACTTCTACGCCGGCCTGTTCTGCATCCCCTTCCTGATCGTCCTTTCGCTGACCGGGGCAGCCTACCTGTTCAAGCCCCAGGTGGAGGCCTTCCTGGATCGTCCCTTCGACCATCTGGTCGTGGAAGGCGGTCCCGGGAACGCCCAAGCCCAGGTTGACGCCGCCCTCGCGGCGGCGCCCGAAGGCTCCAGGCTCCGGTTCTACGAAGTCCGTTCACGCCCGGGGGATGCTGCCCGGATCACCCTTTCCACGCCGGACGGACCGCTGATCGCCTTCGTCCATCCAGAAGCCAATGTGGTCCTGTCCCTCCAGCGGGAGACCGACCGGCCGATGGAGGTGATCAAGACGATCCACGGCGAACTCCTGATGGGCGAGCGGGGTTCGATCCTTGTGGAGCTGGCGGCGGGCTGGGCGGTGGTGATGATCCTCACCGGCCTGGTCCTCTGGTTTCCAAGGGGGGGACGCGGCCCTGGCGGCGTCCTCTGGCCCCGGCTGGGCCTAGGCGGGCGTCTCGCCTGGAGGGAGCTGCACGCCGTCACCGGGTTCTGGGTCTCCGGCCTTGCCCTCTTCCTGCTCCTGACCGGACTGCCCTGGACCACGGTCTGGAACGACGCCTTCAAGGAGGTCCGGCGGGCGACGGGGACCCTGAACGCCCCCCAGGAGTGGTCGTCCGGACGAAAGTCCGAGCAGGCGGACGAACACGCCGGCCATCGCGCACTGGCCAGCCATCCCGTCCCTGCGGGAGAGCCCGCTGCGGCGTCGCTAGACCGGATGGCCGCTGCGGCGCGACTGATGGACCTGCCGCCGCCGGTGCTGATCGCCCCGCCAGCGCCGGGCGGAGGGTGGCGATCCTCGCCGACCTGGACGGTCCGGTCAGAGACAGCAAACCGCCCCCAACGGGTGGTGCTGACCCTTGATCCCGCGACCGGCAAGGTGACGGGCGCCGAGACCTTCGCTGGCAAGCATCCGATCGACCAGGCCATCGGCTACGGGATCGCAGCCCATGAGGGGCAGCTCTTCGGGCTCGCCAACCAGCTCCTCGGCCTGCTTGCGGCGACAGGTCTGGTGACGCTCTCGGTGAGCGGGATCGTCATGTGGCGGCGGCGCGGACCTCAGGGCGTGCTGGGGGCGCCTGAGCGGCTGGCCAACGTAAACGCCGCCCGGGGCGTTGGCCTCGCCATACTGGCCCTCGGCGTCTTCATGCCGGTCCTCGGCGCGAGCCTCGTCCTGGTCGCCCTGGTCGAGTTCCTGGTCCTTCGCCGGATCCCCTGGGTTCGGAACTGGCTGGGCCTGGATCCAGTCAGATGAAGACGGCGACCATCTGGCGGGCGCGGGCGACCAGCTGGCCGGCGTCGTTCCAGAGGCTCATGTCCTGCGAGGCGTAGCCGCCGCCGGCTGCGTCGATCCGGCTGTCGAGGAGCCACCAGCCCGAGGCGCTGGC
>CAIMLY010000373.1 GCA_903842425.1 uncultured Alphaproteobacteria bacterium
CGGCCGCGGTGGTCGCAATGCTCCCGCCCGCCAGGAGGGTCAGTCCGCCGGTCCCCGTTCCGTTGATCGCGGCGTTGACCAGGACGTCCCGGTAGGCGTTGAGGGTCAGGGAGCCCGAACCCGTCCAGCTGATCGGCGCGGCGACGATGATGTCCCCCGACCCGATCGCCTGGGAGCCCACGCCCACGGCGCCCGTGGCGTCGGTCAGCTGTGTGACGTTGGTTCCGCTGTTCAGGGCCGAAACAATGGTCGAGGCGGCCGGCGCGTCGATGGTCAGGTCCACCGGGTCGACCAGCCACTGGCCGCCCTCGCCGGCGCGGATGACGGCGTCGCCTATGGTCATCAGGTGACCGGACGTCTCGATGAGGCCGCCCCCGGACGGTCCGCCCGCCAGGATCCGCGCCCCGGACGCGATGGTGGTGGAGTCGGAAAGGCCGGTCTGCGGCGCCGTGACCCCGACCAGGACCGTACCGCCCGACTGGCCGGAGGCGTCGAGGACGGCTTCGGCGCCGACGGTCACATCACGACCGGAGACCGTGATGGCCCCGCCATCCCGGCCGTCGCGGGCGCGGATCACGCCGTCCACGCGCACCTCGCCCTCAGGTGCGGAGAGCCAGACCTCGCCGCCGGCGTTGCGGACACCCGTGACCTGGATGGCGTCGCCGCGATTGCCCGCCAGCGTGAAGACGGAACCGCCAGCCGAGGCCAGGGCCGCGGTGGCCGCCTCGATCCGGCCGGAGACAACCACGTCGCCCGTCCCGCCGGACCCGGCGGCGACGTAGAGCCCGCGGGCGCCGTCCGCAGGCGCCATCAGCACGGCGTCGGCGGCGGCGAGACCGGCGACACCGCCGGGCGCCGAGATCTCGCCCGAACTGGAGACCGACGCGCCGATCAGGAAGACGTCCCCGCGGCGGGAGAGGATCCGTCCGAGGTTGTTGACCTCGCCGACCGAGTCGCCCCGGGCCGTGAGGGCGCCACCGCCCATGAAGGCGGCGTCGCCGATGTCCCGCGAGGACAGGCCGATCGTTCCACCGGCGAGGATCCGGCCTTCCGGCCCCACCACCACGCCCTGCGGATTGACAAGGTAGACCGAGCCGGTGGCGGTCAGCCCGCCCCGGAGAATGGACATCTGGCCGCCGGTCACCCGGTTGAGGGTGGCGCCCTGGCCATTGAGGATGGTGACGGCGCCGCCCTGGCCGATGGAGAAGGACCGCCAGTCGATGATGCCCCGGGCCGTGGCCTGGCGGACCTGGAGCGTCGATGCGCTCGGGCTTGTGATCGACCCGGACCCGGCGACGAAGACCCCGCCCGTGGGCAGTTCAGGCGCGCCGGCGGCGAATGCGGAACCCGACAGGCCCAGGAAGACGCCGGACAGAAGGAGGGATTTCAGGCCGCGACGGCGGCGGGTCTCGGTGTCACCCTGAGGCCGGCTGAGGCGGCCATGCCTGCAGGCAAGCGGAGGCGCCTGCACGCCCTCACCGGGCGATCCGGAAGCCTCGAAAGGGGCGGACACTGGGCCACAAAACTCCTTATTCCTCCGGACACCGGGGCGATCCCATCCGAAGGCAACTTCCGGGACCACTCGCAAAAAGCGCTCTGGAAGTAAATAGCTAACCGCTTGTTAACTAAAGGCTCAGTCGCTTTTCCGGTGATTCGGCGCTTCGGAATCGTCCCGGACGCGGCGCAGCGGGCTCCCCGGCCGGGGGCGTCTCCGCCGGATTTGGCGGGGACGAGGGGGATCGCACCCCTCAGGCGGGGGTCAGGCCGTGTCCGAGATCAGCCGCCGGGCGCCGGCGACGACGCTTTCCACCGACAGGTCCATCATGTGGCAGATCGCCTGCGAAAGATCGGGATCCAGAGTCCGGATCTGGTCGAGGGTCCGGGCGCCCCTGAGGACGCGGCCTGAGGGGCCCCAGGGGGCGTAGAGGCGCTCGTCCGAGGGACCGAACAGGCCCAGAGTGGGCGCACCCGCCGCAGCCGCCAGGTGCATGAGCCCGGAATCGTTGCCGATGAACAGCCTCGCCGCCCCCAGGGCCGCGTTAAGGGTGACCAGGTCCACCTTGCCGACGAGGTCGATGAAGCGGTCCCGGGGAGCCACGGCCCTGAGGGTCGGCAGCACGCCGGCGTCCTGGGGGCCGCCCGCGACGAGGAGCCGCCCACCGGCCAGGGGGCCCCCTGCGCCCAGGAGCTGGATCGCAACCTGGGCGAAGCGCTCCACGGGCCAGGTCTTGCCCACCCAGTTGGCTGCGGGCCCCAGGGCCAGGATCGGCCCCTCCCCCGCCACCAGGGCGGCGGCCTGGCGGGCGGCGGCCTCGCCGACAAAGATGTGAGGCGCAGGGGGAGCGTCCTGCAGGCCCAGGACCCGGGCGGCCTCGATCACCTTGTGGACGGGCGCGCCCGTTCCCCGCCGGTAGACCGCCCGCTTCCTCCGGCTCAGGAAGCTGCTGATCGCTGACCCCCGCAGGTCGACGACCAGGCCCCACGGGCGCCGGCGGACCTGGTTCCAGAGCCGGACCCAGTGGCCGCCGTCCCCGGACTTCTCGAAGGGAATGATGGTCTCAAGGCCGGGCACGTCCTCGAACAGCGGTGCGGCGGCTGGGCCGGCCACGATGGTGAAGCGTGCGCCCGGGACCTCGTCCGCCAATCGCCGGATGAGGCCGGAGGAGAGCACGGCGTCCCCGATCCGCGTGGCGGTTATGAACAGAATCGGAAAGGGCTGGACCGGCATTGCGGATACATAATCGCAGGCTAGGTTAGGCTCCAGCCGCCGGAAGGTCCCCGACATGACAAACTGCGTCCGCCTGACCGATCGTGCGATCGTCGAAGTGTCCGGGGAAGACCGGATCGGCTTCCTGCAGGGCCTCCTCAGCCAGTCCGTCGAGGACCTGGCCCCGGGCGAGGCGAGGTACGGCGCCCTCCTGGCCCCTCAGGGACGCCTCCTGTTCGACCTCTTCATCGTCGGACGGCCGGAGGCGGTCTGGCTGGATGTCTCCGGGGCCCGCCGGGACGATCTGGTGGCCCGCCTAAAGGTCTACAGGCTCCGGGCCCGGGTGGAGATCCGCCCGCTGGACGCCGGGGTCTGGGTCGCCTGGCCCGACCAGCCCGGGGCGGACTGGATCGCGGACCCCCGCCGCAAGGGATTGGCCTGGCGTGCCTGGGCGCCCGCAGCACCCCCGCCGGAGAGCGGCGCGCTTGAGGACTGGCGGCGGCGGCGGCTGTCCCTCGGCATCGGGGACGCCGAGGATTTCGACTTCGACCGCGACTATCCCGTCGAGCTCAACTTTGACCAGGTCGGCGGCATAGACTTCGCCAAGGGCTGCTTCGTCGGACAGGAGACCACCTCGCGGATGAAGCGGCGCGGGCAGGTGAAGACCCGCCTGGCCCTGCTCCGTTTCACGGGCCCCCCGCCGGCCCGGGGATCGGAGGTCATGAACGGCGATCGCCGCGCGGGCGAGGTGCGTTCCGGCATTGACGGAATGGCCCTGGCCCTGCTCCGGCTGGACCGGATCGACGGGCCCCTGGCCGTGGGCGACCTGGCCGTCAGGATCGAAACCCGTGAGGGGCCGACGGGGGCCTGAGTGTTAATCCTTCCGTAGACGGAGGATTTGATGAACGATCTCCGTAGGCGGATGATCTGCAGCGTTTGCATTGGACTCGTTTGCCCTGCGACGCTGTCGGCATGACGGACGGTCTGATTCGATGCGGCTGGCGGGGCATGGCGGGCGATCCGCTGTACGAAGCCTATCATGACCAGGAATGGGGCGTGCCGGAGCGCGATCCGGCGGCGCTCTGGGAAAAGCTGGTGCTCGACGGCTTCCAGGCCGGGCTGGCCTGGATCACAATCCTCAGGAAGCGCGAGGCGTTCCGATCCGCCTTCGCGGGATTTGACCCGGAAGTCGTCGCCCGCTTCGGCGAGGCGGACCGGGCTCGGCTCCTGGCGGACGCCGGCATCGTCCGCTCTGCGGCCAAGATCGACGCGGCCATCTCTGGCGCCCGGATCTTCCTGGACATGCGCGAGGCCGGGGTGGACTTCGCGGACTTCCTCTGGGACTTCACCGGCGGCCAGCCGATCCAGACCTTTGCCGAAGGCCTGCAGGACGTCCCGGCGGAAACGCCGCTGAGCCGCGAGATCTCGGCTGCACTGAGGGCCCGCGGCTTCCGCTTCGTCGGGCCGGTCATCGTCTATGCCTTCATGCAGGCGGTGGGGATGGTGAACGACCACCTGGTGTCCTGCCACCGACACGCCAACATCCTCGAGATGGGGAGATGACCCGTCGGGGAGGCGGCCCGGACTATGCCCTGGAGGCCGCCTCCCCGGCGCCGGTCTGCGGGGTCGACGAAGCTGGCCGGGGCCCCTGGGCGGGCCCCGTCAGCGCCGCCGCCGTGATCCTCGATCCGGCTTGCATCCCTCCTGGCCTGGACGACTCCAAGGCCCTGTCCGAGCGGCGGCGCGAGGCGCTGGAGCCCCGGATCAAGGCGACCGCCCTGGCCTGGGGGGTGGGCTTCGCCAGCGCCGCCGAGATCGACCAGATGAACATCCTGCAGGCGACGGGCCTGGCCATGCGCAGGGCCGTCGAGGCCCTGGCCATCCCGCCAGCCTTCATCCTCGTGGACGGCTCCTGGCGCTTCGAGCTTCCGGCGCCTGTCCGGCCGGTGGTCAGGGGCGACAGCCTGTGTCTGTCGATCGCGGCCGCTTCCATCCTGGCCAAGACCGCCCGGGACCGGGTGATGGTCGAGCTTGACCGCGCCTGGCCGGACTACGGCTTCGCCGCGCACAAGGGCTATCACGCGCCCCGGCACGTCGAGGCGCTTCGCCGCCTGGGCCCCTGTCCCGCCCACCGGATGAGCTGGGCGCCGATCCGAAGCCTCGCCCCCCCGGCGGATTAACTTCGCGTTCACCATGTTTGGAAACGGTCTTTCAACCACGCGGGGTGAGGATTCCGAATCCGGATTCCGACCGCGAAGGACTGGGCGTGACCCCCGACACCATCATCCAGGGCGACTGCATCGAGGTTCTGAAGAGCCTGCCCGACCGGTCGGTGGACCTGGTCTTCGCGGATCCCCCGTACAATCTCCAGCTGGGCGGCGACCTTCTGCGCCCGGACAACTCCCGGGTCGACGCGGTCGATGACGAGTGGGACCAGTTCGAGAGCTTCGCCGCCTACGACGCCTTCAGCCGAGCCTGGCTGAAAGAGTGCCGGCGCGTCCGGAAGGACGACGGCGCCCTGTGGGTCATCGGCAGCTACCACAACATCTTCCGTGTAGGGACGATCCTGCAGGACCTGGGATTCTGGATCCTGAACGACGTGGTCTGGCGCAAGACCAATCCCATGCCGAACTTCAAGGGCGCCCGCTTCACCAACGCCCATGAAACCCTGA
>CAIMLY010000374.1 GCA_903842425.1 uncultured Alphaproteobacteria bacterium
CGACGATATTTCACAGGCATGCCGTTTTGAAATCCGCGGTGGATCCCCTTTTGCGGACCGCTTGGCAAAGGTCCGCTTGTGGGACTCAACCCAACGGGGAAAAGCGCCCCGATGCATATATTTCTGCTGCCGGTGCTATGCATCGGGACGTTACGTCACTGAGACCTTCCATGTTTGCCACTGCGTCCCAATGGCTTGTCATCGTAGGTGGCCTTTGGCTCATTGGTCTGGGCGCCTTCATGCTTGTCCAACCGCGCCAGGCGCTTAGGGTGCTGGGGCAGATGGGCGGCTCTCCCATGGCCCACTTTGGCGAGCTGGCTGTGCGTATCCTCGTGGGTATTGCCATGGTTCTCGCTGCCGCTGCGTCCCGGTTCCCGGTCGCCATCGCTGTTAGCGGCAGCTTCCTGATTGTCTCCGCGCTGCTGCTGATGCTGCTTCCCCGACGCTGGCATGCCACCTACTCGACATGGTGGGCGCGCCGAATACCGGTCACCGCTGTCCGCCTGATCGCTCCGATGTCTTCGGCCATGGGTGCGGCGCTGATCTGGATCGTGATCTAGCTCCCTGGACCGCCACTATCTCTGCTCTCCACGTCATCTCCGCCTTTGGGAGAGTCCGCTTGCAGGCGTCCATCTGGCGCGAGGTGTCAGGCTCGATCCACCGGGGGCGCCGAAGGCGGCGGCAACCTGCCGCACAAGGCATTGCTGAGCGAACGGCCTCTCGATCGTTACGGAGACGCAATCGCCGGAGGTCACACGCAGCCCTGCTCTCCGTCCGAGTTCCTTACCGCGATGGACCTCTGAGCCAGAGCCGAATGTGCATCGGCGTAAGCCTTGGGAACGTATCGGCCTCTGGAGAGGCCGGGCTCGTGGCGTAATGGAGGCAGATGTCCACTCATCAAGCGGCCCCCTGTTCCGAGGACCAAGGAAAAGCCAGCGTCAGGACAGAAGCCGAAGGCACATCCCCACCTGACTTGCCGCCTCCGGATCCTCCCCCTCGGCAATGAGCCCCCGTTCGAGCAGGGCGTCCCTGAGCTGCGGGTCGACCCAGCGATCCCTCAACTTGAAGCCGCGGGCGAGGTAACAGGCGGCGTTCTGGCCGCCCATGAACCCCATTGCGGCCCGGCTGTCGGGCGTACACTTCGCGACCAGGGCGTCGAAATGGTTGGCGATGGCCCAGGCGATCAGGTGATCGAGAAGTTTCCGGCCAACGCCATGCCCCTGGTATGCGGGATCACGATGGTCTCCCGCCTCCGTCTGCCCGACGTGATAGCAGAAGACCCCAAGGGTCCGGGGGGGAAGAGTGGGGCCACGCCCTCCGAAGTCACCCCAATAGTCCGGGCTCCAGATCCCTGAAGGCGATCTGAGTCCGGGGTCATGCCATCGGAACTGCAGCTGCCCGACATGCTGCGCGCCATCGAAGGCCAGGATCGCGGCGGAGCCCATTTCCAGGATGCGGGTCATCGCATCCTGCTCGCTCCCGTGACAGTCCAAAGGGACGTTCGCGACATCGTCCTGGGTCATCGGGCGAAAAGTGAGGGGCCCCAATTCAGGTCTCCGGAGGCTGTAGGGCCTTGGCGGCTGATGGAACGGATCCGACACGCCCGCGCCGATTCTGTCGACGGTTCACGCCCCCCACTCCAGCCTCACCTCCCCACCCCTCGGGACTTCGGCCCAGGCCCTGGCGAAGGCCTGCAGGTCAGCCTGCGCCTCTGCCGCCGCCCCGTCCGGCGCCGGCGGCAGGGCGACGCCGGAGCTGGCGCAGGCGACTTCGGCCAGGGCCAGGAGGTCGGCGGCCTCGCCCTGCCCGCCGCCCCAGAGGTCGGCCTCGAACACCTCCACCAGGCGCTCGGCCTGAAGGAGCTGGACGATCCCGGCGTCGGGGACGGCGGCGCGCGAGGCGCTGGGGTGACCGCCGGCCACGGCGAGGGCCTGGAGGTCGTCGGGCGAGAGACCTGAGGCGACAAGGCCCCAGAAGCCCTGCTCCAGCCTGAAGGCGCGCTCCACGAAGAGGTGGACGGCGTCGTGGGGGACCGGTCCCTTGTGCGGGGTCTCGAAGCGGACCGGGGGGCGGCCGGACGGAATGGCCTCCAGGGTGTCCGTGCGGACGCCACGGCGGATGCGGATGTCCATGGAGGTGCCTTCGCCCTGTCCCGGGCCGGGAGAGTGCGTGCGTGGCGGCGGGGTTCCGGAGCGGCTCATCCGAGGGCGGACCGGATGAGGCGGAAGGTCGTGGCGATCGGCTGCAGTTGGTCCGGATCGGACAGCGGGCGGCGGCTCGAGACGAGGACGCCCTCGCTGACAAGCATCAGCATGGCGGCCAGTTCGACGGCTTGCCCGGGGGTGGCGCCGGCGTCCAGCAGGGCGGCCTGGAAGGCGGCCTGCATGTCTTCCAGATGGCGGCTGGCGTGCCCGGACAGGCCGTCATCGACCCCTGCAAGCTCGAGCACGGTGTTCACCAGCAGGCAGCCCCAGCGGCCCCTGGGATCGCCGGCCGGGAGGAGGCTGTGCTCCAGAAATCCCTGCAGGGCGACGAGGGGCGGCGCCTGGGTGCGGGCGCGCCGAAGCCGCCCGGTCATGTGCGAGGCGAACAGGTCCAGGCATTCGATGAAGAGCCGGCGCTTGTCGCCGAAGGCGGCGTAGAAGCTGCTGCGGCTGATCCCCATCGCGGCCAGGAGGTCGGCCAGAGAGGTGGCCTGGAAGCCCTGCCGCCAGAACAGGGCCAGGGCCCGGTTGAGGGCCTTGGGGCGATCGAACTCGATGGGGCGCGCCATGCTTGCATTGTGGACCGATCGGTTCAGAATGACAATGAAGCCCGCCCCGCTCGCCGACTCCCGCCCCGTCCGAGGACCCGATCATGACCAAGCCCGTCTGCCTCATCCTCGGCGCCGGCGCCGGCATCGGCGGCAATGTCGCCAGGCGCTTCGCCCGGGAGGGCTACCACGCCTGCCTGGCGCGCCGCAGCGACAGGGCGGGCCTGGACCGGCTGGTGGCCGAGATCAAGGCCGAGGGCGGCTCGGCCACCGGCTACCTGGTCAATGCGGTCGAGGACGGCAGCATCGAGCAACTGGTCACAGACATCGAGACCCAGGTCGGCCCGATCACGGTGGCGGTGTTCAACCTGGGCGCCCAGATTGGCGAACGGGGGCTGGAGAGCACCTCTCTCAAGGCCTTCGAGATGGGCTGGCGAATGGCCACCCTGGGCCTCTTCCGCCTGGCGCAGGTGCTGATCCCCCGCATGGTGGAACGCGGTTCCGGGGTGCTGCTGGTGACCTCCGCCACCTCGGCGATGCGGGGCAACGCCGGCCAGCACTCGCACGCGGCGGCCATCGGCGGGCGGCGCATGCTGTGCCAGTCCCTCAACGCCCAGTACGCCAGCAAGGGCATCCACGTCGCGCACATCGTCGTCGATGGCGCCGTGGACGCTCCGGACACCCTGGGCAAGCTGCTGGGCCCCGAGCGTTTCCAGGCGCTGCGGGAGAGCAAGGGCCTGGAGCACGACGGGCTCATTCTGCCCGCCGAGGTGGCCAACACCTACTTCCACCTGGCGCACCAGCATCGTTCGGCCTGGACCTTCGAGCTGGACCTGCGGGCCTTCTCGGACCTGGCCTGGTGGAACCACGCCGGCAGCCCCGACCTGAAGTAGATGTCCTGGCCGCATCCCGACGTTGATCGACGCCTTACCCCCGCCAACCGGAGAGTGACGTGAGCAAGACCCTTGAACTGATCTTCGATTTCGTCAGCCCGAACGCCTACCTCGTCTGGAGCCCGCTGCGCGACCTCGCCGCGCGGCAGGGGGCGAGCCTCAGGATCACGCCGGTCTTCCTGGGCGGGATGCACAAGCTGACGGGAAACGCCCCGCCCTTCATCCGGGACGCCGAGGTCAAGGGCAAGAACGCCTACGCATCGCTGGAGATGCAGCGCTTCATCAGGAAGCACGGCCTCAGCCGTTTCAGGATGAACCCGAAGTTCCCCTTCAACCCCGTCAACCTGCTCCGGATGCTGGTGTCCCTGGAGGGTGACGACCAGATCCGGTTCATCGAGGCGCTGAACCCCGCCATCTGGGAACAGGAGCTGGATGTCGCCGACGCCGGGGCGGTCGCGGCCGTCCTGACCGCAGCGGGCTTTGACGCCGAGGCCCTGGCGGCCCGGACCCAGGACCCGGCGGTCAAGCAGGCCCTGATCGACAACACCGAGCACGCGGTGGAGCGCGGGACCTTCGGCATTCCCACCTTCTACGTCGGCGACGAGATGTTCTTCGGCAAGGAGCGCCTCGGACAGATTGAGGAAATGCTGGCAGGCATAGGAAATCCATAAGGGTTTTTGCGGTCGTTCAGGAGAATGTCGCCGGAGGGCGGGGTTCGTTCGTGAGACTTCCCGGGGCTCTGTTGGCTTTTGGTGAACGGGGCCGGCAGGACCGCAGGGCTGCCGCGATGTCGTGAATCCTTCGCGGTTCTGTGGCAGGACCCAACGATGAGCCCTTCGCCCGACTCCCTCGCCCCCGTGTCCCGCCGCGGCCTGGTCCTGTCCGCCGCCGCCCTGGCCTTCTCCGGCCTCGGAGCCCGCACGGCGCGGGCGGCCGAAGGCGGGGACATCGTCGACCAGGTCCAGGGCTATGGGCCGCTGAAACGAGATCCGGCGGGTGTGCTGGACCTGCCGGAGGGCTTTTCCTACCGGGTGCTGTCCTCGGCCGGAGAGGTGATGGACGATGGGTTCATCACGCCCGACCACTTCGACGGCATGGGGTGCCTGCCCCTGCCCGACGGGCGGCTGGCCCTGATGCGCAACCACGAGCTGGACGAGGGCGAGCACAAGCTCGGGCCCGCCGGGGGACGGGCGGACCTGGAGGCCCGGCTGGCCGCCCTGCCCGGCTTCGACCGCGATGCCGATGGGCGCGTGCTGCCGGGCGGGGTCACGGCCCTGGTGCTTGATCCGGCCACTGGCCTGCGGAAACGGCAGTCCCTGGCCCTGGCCGGGACCGTGCTGAACTGCGCCGGCGGGGCGACGCCCTGGGGCGCCTGGCTCACCTGCGAGGAGACAATGGTCTCGGCGCCGAAGACGGGCGCCAGCCACGGCTGGATCTTCGAGGTGGCGGCCGGCGCGCCCGGGCCGGTGACCCCGGTTCCCCTGACCGCCATGGGCCGTTTCCGGCACGAGGCGGCGGCGGTCGATCCGGTGTCTGGAACCGTCTACCTCACCGAGGACCGGGATGACGGCCTCCTCTACCGCTTCCTGCCCAAGGCGCCCGGCGCGCTTTTCGAGGGAGGGCGGCTGCAGGCCCTGGCCTTTGAGGCCGGCGGGACCGACAGCCGCAACTGGCGGCGGTCCGACCTGGCCGTCGGGGAGGTGCGCGGCGTGCGCTGGATCGACCTCGATGAGGTCGAGAGCCCGAAGGACGACCTGCGCCAGCGGGGCCATGCGGCGGGCGGCGTCCTGTTCGCCCGGGGCGAGGGCGTGCACCTGGCGACGAGGCCCGAAGGCGGCTGCGACGTGTTCTTCACCTGCACCTCCGGCGGCGACCGTCGTCTGGGGCAGATCTTCCGCCTGACCTCGCAGCCCGGGACAGGCGCCGACCAGCTCCAGCTGTTCCTGGAGTCCCGGGACACCCGGGTCCTGGACTATGCGGACAACGTCACCATCGCCCCGTGGGGCCACCTGGTGGTCTGCGAGGACCGGGTCGGACTGAGCCCCAACCATCTCAAGGTCGTGACCCCTGGCGGGCAGGTCTGCGCCCTCGCCCGGCTGCGGATGCGCACCGAACTGGCCGGCGCCTGCTTCTCGCCGGACAGCCGGTTCCTGTTCGTCAACGCCTACTCTCCGGGCCGGACCTTCGCCATCGAGGGCCCCTGGACGCGCTTCAGCGACCGGACAGCCTGAGCGGCCGGACCCGGCGTCCAGGCCTGCAACCCCGTCCTGGATACAAACAGAGGTTGCAGGGTGAAAACCTTGTGTTTACGGACTTTATGACAAGGGAACAGGGCTCCGTTGATGCGGTGCGTGTCTCCCCTGCGCCGGGGGGCGCAGGCGCCGGCGTCCGCTTAGGGTTTCCGGCTTGATGTGGGGGAGTTCGTTCCAGCGGAATGAGACGTGCGCTGTGCTCCCTGATGTCCGTTGCGGCGCTGGCCGCGCCTGGTCTCGCGCGGGCGCAGGACCCGTTGGGCGGGCGGGTCGTTCCCGAGACCTTCCGCCCCCGGACCGATGTCGCTCCTCCCGCCATTGACCTCGGCAATTTCTCCGGCCAGCCCACCCCGGCCAGCGCGGAGACCGTCCTCGTCCGGCCTGGCGCCGTGCGCTTCGAGGGCGATCCCCTGCCCGACCCTGGGGCTGGAGAGCGTCTGAAGCGCGACCTGGTCCGCACCGCCGACCAGGCCCCTGTCTCGGTGGCCGAGATCTTCGGGCGCGTGGCGCAGCTCGAGCAGGAGCTCTCGGCCGGCGGCTATGTCCTGACCCGGGTCCTGACCCCGCCCCAGAAAATTGAGCCGGGCGGCGCCCTCGTGCTCCGGGTCGTCAACGGATCCATCGATTCCATTGACGTCGGCGCCCTGCCCGAGCGGATCCGGCGACCCGTCGAGCGCCGCCTTAAGCCCCTGGTGGGGCGGGCGCCCCTCACCCTGGCCGAGATCGAGCGGGCCCTCCTGCTCGCCGGCGAGCTCGGCGGGCTGTCCCTGCGCAGCACGGTCGCCACCGGCGACACGCCGGGCGGGGTGAAGCTGGTGCTGGACGGGGTCTTCCACGGGGTGACCGGCGCCGCCGGTATTGACCGCCTGGCCAGCGAGCGCGTCGGCGACTGGGGCGTGAATGGCTCCGTCGCGGTGAACAGCGCCCTTGGTTTCGGGGAACAGGTCTACCTGGCCTACCAGGGGGACCTGAAGACCGTCCTGGAGGACGATGCGCGCATGCGGATCGTGGCCCTGGGCGGCGTGGTCCCGCTGGGAGCGTCCGGCCTCACCCTGGGCCCCGAGGTCGTCTGGGCGCGGATCAGGCCCCTGCCTCTCCCATCCGTGCCCGACAGCCGGAACGAGTTGCTGCGCGCTACCGTCCGGGTCAGCGCCCCGGTGGTCCGGACCCGCGAGACCCGGATGGTCGCCCAGGCCTCGCTGGAAACCCTCGCCCAGCGGGTCAGCGCCATCGACTTCGGCGCCGACCTGTCCGCCGACTCCTACCTTGCCCTGCGCGCAGGGATCGACGTCCAGCACGTCTCGACCGGGTCCCTGCTGCTGCTGGGCTCAGCCAGCCTGTCCAGGGGCCTGGGGGACATCGCCTCGCCCTTCGAGGTGGACGCGGACACGCCCTCGACCCACCAGGGCGCCGCCGCGACCTTTACCCGCGCCAACGTCCTGTTGGGCGCGCGGGTCCAGGGGGACCGCCTCCACGGCTCCGTCGCCGTGCGGGGGCAGACCGCCTTTGGCGAGCCCCTGTTCAATTCCGAGCAGCTCAGCCTCGACGGGCCGGACGGGATGTCCAGCCTGTCGCCGGGGGCCTTCGCCGTGGACCAGGGCTTCACCGCCAGGGGCGAGTTCGGGACGCGGCGAACCCTCCCCTGGGGCCTTCCGGGCGTGGCCGAACCCTACGTCTTCGGCGCCCTCGGCGGCGGCGAGGTGAACGAGGCGGACGCCGCCCCGGAGCG
Source organism: uncultured Alphaproteobacteria bacterium (assembly GCA_903842425.1). GTDB lineage: Bacteria > Pseudomonadota > Alphaproteobacteria > Caulobacterales > Caulobacteraceae > Phenylobacterium. The sequence continues at coordinate 7,627 of CAIMLY010000374.1, forward strand.
CGAGATCCGAGGGGCGGAGCTTGGCCTGGGCGTACGGACCCGGCTGGGCCGGATCGGGCCCTTCAACACCCCTGTGTCCCTGAACCTCGAGGTCGGGCGCAACTGGATCAACAGCCTGGAGAACAGCCGGGACACCCGGGTCGGATTCCTGCTGGGCTGGAGCTTCTGACCGTGACGCCGCGCCCCTTCCCCCGTCCCGGAGAGCTGAGGCCCCGCCTGCTGGCGAGCGTCTTCGGCGCCTCCCTGCTGGTGGCGGGACCCGTCCTGGCCGAGGGTCCCGCCCTGCCCTCGGGGGGCTCGGTGGCGGCCGGCGTGGCGAGCATCACCGCCGGGGACGGCAAGGTCACGGTCACCCAGGCCTCTGGCCGGTCGGTGATCAACTGGAACAGCTTCTCGGTGGGACAGGGCCGGACGGTGGCCTTCGACCTGCCCTCGACGACATCGGCGGTGCTGAACCGGGTGACGGGGGACCTGCCGTCTTCCATCGCCGGGGCCCTGACCTCCAACGGACGGGTCTTCCTGGTCAATCCGAACGGGGTGGCCATCACCGCCTCGGGCGAGGTGCGGGTGGGCGGCGGCTTCACGGCCTCGAGCCTGGATGTCAGCAACGCCGACTTCATGGGCGGACGCCTGGTCTTCACCGGCGCGTCCCGGGCCGAGGTCTCCAACGCCGGCGCCATCTACGTGGCCGAGGGCGGCCAGGTCGGGCTGATCGGCGGCGGGCGGGTGCGGAACACCGGCCTGATCTCGGCGCCCCTGGGCCAGGTGGCCCTGGGCTCGGGCTCCGCCATCACCCTCGACCCCGGCGGAGACGGCTTCCTGCAGATCCTCGCCCCGCCGGTCCTGGAGGCGGATGGGGGCGTCGACGTCGGGGGCCGGGTCCTGGCCGCGGGCGGGCGGGTCGTCGTGCGGGCCGACGCGGTGCAGCGCACGGTGCGCGACCTCGTGAACCTGTCGGGTGAAGTCAGCGTCGCCTCAGCCCGGTCCGAAGGCGGGACCGTCATCCTGGACGCCGGGGCCGGCGGCCTTGCGGCCAGCGGACGCATCGATGCGACCTCGGGCGAGGCCAAGGGCGGTCGCATCGCCCTGGGCGGCGACTCCATCAGCCTGGCGGGCGCCCGCCTTGACGCCGGCGGGACGACAGGCGGCGAGATCACGGTGGGCGGCGGCTGGCAGGGCGCGCCCGTGCCCGGCGTCACCACGGCCCGCTCCGCGCAGGTGGACGCCGACAGCCGGCTTGAGGCCTCGGGCTCGGCCGGGGCCGGCGGCCGGGTCATCCTCTGGTCGGACGACGACACCCGGTTCCGGGGGCGGATCCTGGCGACCGGGACAGGCGGCGACGGCGGCGTGGCGGAGGTCTCCAGCCACGGCGTCTACCTCTTCGACGGCCAGGTGAACCTCCTGTCGACCGGCGGCAGGGCCGGCCAGCTCCTGCTCGATCCCTACAACGTCACCATCTCCACCGGCGCCGACGCCAACCAGAGCGGGTTCACGGCCACCGGCGACTCCGCGGTGATCAACGTCACCTCCCTGCAGAACGCCCTGGCCGGGGCCAGCGTCACCGTCTCGACGGGATCGTCCGGGACCCAGGCCGGCAACATCACCCTGTCCAACGCCCTGTCCTGGAGCGCCAACACCACCCTGACCCTGAACGCGGCGGGGGCGATCACCCTGAACGCCGCCGTGACCAATTCCGGGACGGGCAGCGGGCTCGAACTGATCTCGCCCGGGACGATCAGCCTGAACTCCGCCATCGCCAATTCCGGGGTCGTGACCTTCAACGGAACAGGGGGGCTGACGGGCTCGCTCACCGGGACCGGAAGCTTCGTGAAGACCGGCGCAGGCGCCCTTACGACCGGTCCATCCGCGACCCTGACCTGGACGGGGGCCACGACCATCTCGTCCGGGACCCTCGACTTCCGGTCCACCTGGAATTCGGGGAACCACCCGGGCAACATCAACATCGCCTCCGGCGCCACCCTGAACTTCTGGAACGGCAGCCAGACCCTGTCGGGTATCATCTCCGGGACCGGGACCCTGACGACGACCGGCAGCGGCGGCCCGGTCCTGACCCTGACCGGGCAGAACACCTTCAACGGAACGATC
>CAIMLY010000375.1 GCA_903842425.1 uncultured Alphaproteobacteria bacterium
CGAACGTTCAGGGTGGAATCCAGATGGGGCTCCTGCTCGAGGTAGCCCATCTTCACGCCGTCGGCCGCCTTGGCCTCGCCGCTGAACTCCTTGTCCAGGCCGGCCATGATCTTGAGCAGGGTGGACTTACCCGAGCCGTTGACCCCGACCACGCCGATCTTGGCGTCCGGATAGAAGGACAGCCAGATGTTCTCGAACACCTTCTTGCCGCCGGGATAGACCTTGGTCAGGCCCTGCATCTGGAAAATGTATTGCTGCGCCATGGGGCTTGCGGGCTCGCGGATCGAGGAATGGGAAGGCCAGCCAGATAGCCCCCCGGCGGGACCGGCGCAATGCCCCCGGGGTCCCACGGAGATGCGCCCGGCGGACGGGTCGTCTAACCTGTCCTTCGTCACCGGACCTTGGGTCCGATCGTCAGGAGTCCGCCCGTGAGCGACACGGCGCCCGCCGACCCGCCTGTCCTGCGCACGCGGGCGCTCTCGCGGACCTATGGCGACGGCCCCGCCGCCGTGCACGCCCTGCGGGAGATCGACCTCGAGGTCGGGGAAGGCGAGCTGATCGTCCTGCTTGGGCCCTCGGGATCGGGCAAGTCGACCCTGCTCAACATCCTGGGGGGACTGGACCGGCCGACCTCCGGCGAAGTCTGGTTCCGAGGGACCAACCTGCCGGGCCTCAACGACCGGGCCCTGACGGATTTCCGCCGCCGGAGCGTGGGTTTCATCTTCCAGTTCTACAATCTGATCCCCAGCCTGACGGCGCGGGAGAATGTGGACCTCGTTCGCGAGATCGCCGACTCGCCGATGCCGGCGGAAGAGGCCCTGGGCCTGGTCGGACTGGGCGAACGGATGGACCACTTCCCCGCCCAGCTCTCCGGCGGGGACCAGCAGCGCGTGGCCGTGGCCCGCGCCCTGGCCAAGCGGCCGGCCCTCCTGCTGTGTGACGAACCGACAGGGGCGCTGGACCTTAAGACGGGCATCCGGGTGCTCGAAGCCCTGGTCGAGATCAACGGCCGCTACGGGTCGACGACCCTGATCGTGACGCACAATGCCGACGTCGCCCGCCTCGGCGACCGGGTGATCCACTTCCTGGACGGGCGGGTCCGCGCCATCGAGACCAACGCCTTCCGCGCACGGCCTGCGGACCTGAACTGGTGAGGCCGAGCCTTCAACCCCTGGACCGCAAGCTCCTGCGCGACGTCTGGCGCATGCGCCTGCACGCCGCCGCCATCGCCCTGGTCCTCGCTTGCGGCCTGTCCGTCCTGATCATGGCGGTGGGCATGCGGACATCCCTGGACCAGACCCGCAGCGACTACTACGCCACCTATCGGATGATGGACTTGTCCGCCACGGTCGTGCGGGCGCCGGACCAGGTGGCGGGCGCCCTCTCCGCCCTGCCGGGGGTTCGGGTGGTGGAGACCCGGGTAAACGGCCGCGCCCTGTTGGACATTCCGGGCCAGGTCGAGCCGGCCTCGGCGCATCTGGTGTCCCTGCCCCTCGAGGGACGTCCACGGGTCAATGACCTCGCCATGACCCGCGGCCGCTGGCCGGACCCGAAGCGCCCGGACGAGGTGCTGGTGAGCGAGGCCTTCGCCAACGCCCTCGGTCTCCAGCCGGGGGCCTCACTCTCCGCCGTGGTGCATGGCCGACAGCGCGACCTGCAGGTGGTGGGGATCGCCAACGCCCCTGAGTTCATCTTCGTCGCGGCGCCGGGGGAGCTCTTCCCGCAACCCGAACGGTTCGGGGTGATCTGGATGGGGCGCGAGGCCCTGGCCCGGGCCCTCGACCTGGAGGGCGCCTTCAACGACGCCGCGTTCCGGCTGGAGCCGGGGGCCGACCCCATCCGGACGATCCGGGCGATTGACACCCTGCTGACGCCATATGGGTCCGGCGGCGCCTTCGGAAGGGACCGGATGATGTCGGACCGGTTCCTCAGTGAGGAGCTCCGCCAGCTTTCCACCATGGCGATCTTCCTGCCCGCCATCTTCCTCCTGGTGGCGGCCTTCCTGGTCAACATCGCCCTGGGCAGGATGATCGCCACCGAGCGCTCCAACATTGGCCTCCTCAAGGCCTTCGGCTACGGCGACATGGCGGTCGCCGGGCATTACGCCCAAAGCGCCCTGGTGATCGGGGCGGTCGGGGCGCTGCTGGGGACCGCGGCGGGCCTCCTCCTTGGCCGTAATGTCGCGGACCTCTACCGGGCCTACTACCATTTCCCGTCCCTGGAATTCGCCGCCGGGCCCCTGACCCTGGCCGGCGCCTGGGCCGCGGCCCTGCTGGCGGTAGGCGCCGGCGCGGCGGTCGCCGTCCACCGGGCGGTGCGACTTCCGCCCGCCGAGGCCCTGGCCCCGCCCCGCCCCCCCGCCTACCGACAGTCCGCCGGCGTGTCCGCCGCCCTTGCCGGTCGGCTGGATGCCAAGTCGCGCATCATCCTGAGGCGCATCGTCCGGTTCCCGAGGCGGGCCCTGAGCACCCTGGCGGGCATCGCCCTCGCCATCGCCCTGCTGGTGGTCTCCGGGGCCTTCCCGGCGGTGATGGACCGCCTCCTGTCGGTACAGTTCGGGGTGGCCAACCGGCAGGACGCCACCCTGACCTTCGCCCAACCCCTGGGATCGGACGGCCTCCACGCCGCCGCGCACCTGCCCGGGGTCCTGGCGGCCGAGCCCTTTCGCGCCGAGGAAATGCGCTTCCGCAAGGGCCGCCGTGAAGTCCGCGAGGTTGTCTTCGGCCTGCCCTTCGACGCCCGGCTCAGCCGCCCCGTGGACCGCGAGGGCCAGGCTGTCGATCCGCCAGTGGCGGGGGTCGCCCTTTCGCGGGGCCTCGCCCGTCGCCTGGAAGCCAAGCCCGGCGACGTCATCGAGGTGATCCAGGTCTCCGGGCGCCAGGTCCGCGAAACGGTGAGGGTGTCACGGATCGTCGATCCCCTGGTGGGGTCCGCCGCCTACATGAACCTGGAGGCCCTGGGGCGGCTGGTGCGCGAACCGGATCGCATCTCCGGGGTCCACCTCCGGCTCGATCCCGCCCGGCACGCCGACTTCAACGCCAGGCTCAAGGACACACCGGCCCTGGCCGGGGTCAGCTTCGTGCGACAGGCGGAGACCGCCATGCGCCAGGCCTACGATCAGGGCGTGGGGGTGATGACCTCGATCTACATGGTCTTCGCCGCCGTGATGGCCGGCGGCGTCGCCTTCTCGGCCTCGCGCGTCACCCTGGCCGAGCAGGAGCGCGACCTGGCCACCCTCCGGGTCCTGGGCTTCACCCGGGCCGAAGCCTCTTACATCCTGATGGGCGAGCTCATGGTCCTGGCCCTGCTGGCCATCGGACCCGGCTGCCTGATGGGAACAGGGCTCGGCATGATGCTCATGCGACTGTTCCAGACCGACATGTACAGCTTCGACTTTGTCTTCAACCCCGGCGGCTACGCCTTCGCCGTCGCATTCACCCTCTTGTGCGTCGGGATCGCGGGGCTGATCGTACGGACCGGCGTCGACCGCCTGGACCTGGTGGCCGTCCTCAAGGCGCGGGACTGAACCCATGACTTCCAAACCCGCCCTTCGACTCTCGCTGGCCTCTGGTCTCTGGCTCGCCGCAGGGCTGGCCCTCGCCCTCGGCCTCGCCTGGCTGGCCTGGCCCCGGCCCCTCAAGCTGGAGATCGATGTCGTCGACCGTGGACCGGTGGCGCGCACCCTTGTGGATGAGGGCCGCACCCGGATCCACGACGTCTTCGGGATCGTGGCGCCCGTGGGCGGCGACCTGCGCCGGATCACCCTGCATGCCGGGGACCCTGTCGCCCGGGGGCAGGTGGTGGCCACCCTGGGGCCTGCAGACCCTTCCCTCCTGGACGCCCGGACCGCCGCCGCCGCCCAGGCCGCCGTGTCCGCGGCACGCGCAGGCCTGACCGCCGCAGAGTCCGAGGCCGACCTTGCCCGCCGCGACCAGGCGCGGATCGCCAGCCTGGCCGCCCAGGGCTACGCCTCCCGGGCCGCCCTGGACGCCGCGGACGCCGCCCTGCGCGCCGCCCGGGCCCGGATCGTGGTCCGCCAGGCCGACCTTCGGGGGGCCCAGGCCCTGGCGGGAGGCGCCGCTTCCGCCGCCCGGGCGGAAACCCCGGTCAGGAGCCCGTCGAACGGCCGGGTCCTGCGCATCCTGCAGGAGAGCGGCGGAGTCGTGGCCGCGGGGACGCCCCTCCTGGAGATCGGCGACCCCGCGAGTCTGGAGGTCGTCGCCGATTTCCTGTCGCAGGACGCCACCCAGGTGCGCCCCGGCGCCGCCGCCAGCCTGGAGGGCTGGGGGGGCGAGACGCCCATTCCGGCCCGGGTCACGCGCGTCGAGCCCTACGCCCGGACCCGGATTTCGGCCCTGGGGGTCCAGGAGCAGAGGGTCAGCATCATCCTGCGCCTGACCGACCCGGCCTCGGCGCCCTTGCTCGGGCACGGCTACCGGGTCGACGCCCGGATCACCCTCGGCGAGGTGGCGGACGCCCTCAGGGCCCCGGCCGACGCCCTGGTCCGCCAGGGCGAGGGCTGGGCCGTGTTCAGGGTCGTGGGGGGGCGCGCCCGCCTGACTCCCGTCCGGACCGGGATCGGCGATGATCGACACCGGGTGGTCCTGCAGGGTCTGGCCGCCGGGGACCGGGTGATCCTCTACCCTGCAGCGACCCTGGTCGACGGGACACGCATCCGGCCCTGAGGCCGGGTTCGGGCAGGGCGCGCTGCCGCGTCGCCAGGGCTGTCAGCACACTGTCACCCAAGGGTCGCGGATGTGTCGCAGGCCCTGCCTAGGTTCCGCCCCACTTGGTCGATGGAACGGCCGGATTCGGGGATCATCATGAAGTCTGCACTCATCTCGGGGGCCTCCGCCCTCGCCCTCCTTCTCGCCGCCTCCGCGACGTACGCCGCCGACGATGCGTCCACCGTCGAGGAACTGGTCGTCTACGGCAAGGGCGAGAGCCGCCAGGTCCAGGCCCTGACGCTCGAGGAGATCGAGCGGGCGGCGCCGGGATCCAGCCCGATCAAGATGGTCGAGAAGCTGCCGGGCGTGAACTTCCAGTCCGCCGACGCCTTCGGCGCCTACGAATGGTCGACCCGGATCTCCATCCGGGCCTTCAACCAGAACCAGCTGGGCTTCACCCTCGACGGCGTCCCGCTCGGCGACATGAGCTATGGCAACCACAACGGCCTGCACATCAGCCGGGCCATCGCCACCGAGGACCTGGCCGGGGTTGAGCTCGCCCAGGGCTCCGGCGCCCTCAGCGTCGCCTCGACCTCGAACCTCGGCGGCGCGCTCAAGTTCACCAGCCGCACGCCGTCTGCAGACATGGGCGCCGACGTCAGTCTCACGGTGGGCTCAAGCTCCATGCGCCGGCTCTTCGTCCGCGCCGACAACGGCGAGCTGCCCGGCGGCGGCCGTGGGTCGATCAGCTACGCCGACCAGAAGGCCGACAAGTGGAAGGGCCAGGGCGAGCAGAAGC
>CAIMLY010000376.1 GCA_903842425.1 uncultured Alphaproteobacteria bacterium
CGCCTTCATCGGGGCCGTCCACCGCATGGCCGCCCGGCTGGACGACCGCTGGACCCTGGTCGCCGGCGCCTTTTCCTCGGACCCGGAGCGCTCGCGGGCCTTTGGCCTGGGCCTGGGGCTGGACCCTGACCGCAGCTATGGCGACTTCGCCGGTATGGCCCGGGCCGAGGCCGCCCGGCCGGACGGGATCGACGCCGTCGCCATCGTCACCCCCAACGCCGCCCACTTCGCCCCCGCCCGGGCCTTCCTGGAGGCGGGGATCGCGGTCATCTGCGACAAGCCCCTGACCACCGGGATGCAGGAGGCCAGGGCCCTCTCGGACCTCGTCGCCCGCACCGGCCTGCCCTTTGTCCTGACCCACAACTACAGCGGCTATCCCATGGTCCGGCACGCCCGGGACCTGGTGGCGCGGGGCGTCCTGGGGCCGATCCGGGTGGTCCAGGCCGAGTACGCCCAGGACTGGCTGGCCCGAGACCTGCCCGGCAACCGCCAGGCCGACTGGCGCGGCGATCCGGACCGGGCGGGCCCCGGCGGCGCCCTCGGCGACATCGCCACCCACGCCTTCCACCTGGCGTCCTTCGTGACCGGCGGGACGCCCGCGGCGGTCAGCGCCGAGACCTCCCGCTTCGTCCCCGGACGGCGGCTGGACGACGACGTCCAGGTGCGCCTGCGCTGGGCGGGGGGCGCGCGCGGCCAGCTCTGGGCCAGCCAGGTGGCCATCGGCGCCTCCAATGGCCTGCGCCTGCGGGTGATTGGCGCCGACGCCGCCCTCGACTGGTCCCAGGAGGACCCCGACTACCTGCGCCTCGCCCGGCTGGGCGAGCCGCCCCAGGTCCTGCGCCGGGGCGGCCCGGGCCTGTCCCCCGCCGCCGAGGCCGCCACCCGCCTGCCCGCCGGCCATCCCGAGGGATACCTCGAGGGCTTCGCCCAGATCTACGCCGACGCCGCCGACCTCATCCTCGCCCACCGGGCGGGGCAGGCGCCCCCGGACCGCCTTTCCGGCCTGCCCGGGGTGCGCGAGGGGGTCGAGGGCGTCGCCTTCATCACCGCCGCCGTCCGCAGCGCCGCCGCGGACGGGGCTTGGATTTCCCTTTCCGAGGAGGCCGCATGATCCGGCAGAGCTTCGCCTGGTGGTCCTTCGCCATGGACCCCGCCACCGACCCCCGCGCCCTCCTGGCCGGAGCCGCCGGCGCGGGCGCCAAGGGCGTGGAAATGCTGCCCGACGACCTGTGGCCTGTCGCCCGGGACCTGGGCCTGAGCGTCGTCACCCTCAGCGGCCACGCCCTGGAGACCGGGTTCAACGACCCCTCCCGGCACGCCGCCCTGCGCGACGAGGTGCGCCGCCGGATCGATGACGCCGCCGCAGGAGGCTGCGAGGCGGTGATCGTCTTCTCCGGTTCGCGGATCGGCGACGGCGCCGACGCCCCGGCCATCGCCGCCTGCGTCGAGGGCCTGGGCCCGGTGGCGGAGCATGCGAAGGGGGCCGGCGTGCGCCTGCTCCTCGAGCTCCTGAACAGCAAGGTCGACCATCCCGGCCAACAGTGCGACCGCACCGCCTTTGGCGCGGCAGTGGTCCGCCAGCTGGACGATCCGGGCCTGCGCCTCCTCTACGACGGCTATCACATGCAGCTGATGGAGGGGGACCTCAGCCGGACGATCACCGAGAACCTCGGCCTGATCGGCCATGTCCATACCGCCGGGGCCCCGGGTCGCCGCGATCTGGACGACCGGCAGGAGATCAACTGGCGGGCCATCGCCGCCCTGCTCGCCCGCAAGGGCTACGGCCAGTGGCTGGGCCACGAGTTCGTGCCGCGCGGGGAGCCTGTCGCCGCCCTCGCCGCCGCCATCGCCCTCATCAAAGCCGGCGCGGAACAAGGAGCCCGGAATGTTTGACGCCATCGTCGTCGGGTCGGGGATCAGCGGCGGCTGGGTCGCCAAGGAGCTGTGCGAGCGGGGCCTGAAGGTCCTCATGCTCGAGCGCGGGCCGGAAATCCGCCACGGCGAGGACTACAGCCAGGACCTCGCCGCCTCCCTC
>CAIMLY010000377.1 GCA_903842425.1 uncultured Alphaproteobacteria bacterium
CCCCTCCGGATCGACCCATATTGAACGGCCATCAACTTGGTGAAATGGTCCCGCCGGGTCCGACGCCGGGCCTGAGGACTCATTCAGGGAGCCGCCCCGTGATCGCCCAGGACATCGCCCAGACCATCGTCGACCCCCGCGCCTATGCCGACGGCAAGCGGATCGACGACGCCTTCGCCTACCTGCGCCGGGAAGCCCCGCTGGAGCAGGCCCAGCCGGAAGGCTTCGATCCCTTCTGGGTGGTCACCCGCCACGCCGACATCCTGGAGGTCGAGCGGCAGAACGAGCTGTTCCACAACGGCGACCGGTCGGCGACCCTGACCACCATCGAGGCCGACCGGAAGGTGCGCGAGATGATGGGCGGCAGCCCCCACCTCGTCCGCTCCCTGGTCCAGATGGACAACCCCGATCACATGGCCTACCGGCGCCTGACCCAGGGCTGGTTCATGCCGCAGAACCTGCGCAAGCTGGAGGAGCGGATCCGCGAGATCGCCCGGGGCTTCATCGACCGCATGGCCGAGCAAGGCGACCGCTGCGACTTCGCCCGGGACGTGGCCTTCCTCTATCCCCTGCACGTCATCATGGAGGTGATCGGCGTGCCGGAGTCCGACGAACCGCGCATGCTCAAGCTGACCCAGGAGCTGTTCGGCAGCGCCGACCCGGACGTCAACCGGACCGGCGAGGAGATGAGCCGGAACGCCGACGGCGTCGACACCATCCAGTCCGTCGTCATGGACTTCATGATGTACTTCAACGGCATCACCGAGGACCGCCGGGTCAAGCCGCGCGACGACCTGGCCAGCGTGATCGCCAACGGCCAGGTGAACGGCGCGCCCCTCGGCCACCTCGAGGCCATGAGCTACTACATCATCGCCGCCACCGCCGGGCACGACACCACCTCGTCCACCACCGCCGGCGCCCTGTGGGCCCTGGCCGAGAACCCGGACCAGTTCCGGAAGGTCAAGGCCGACCCCTCCCTGATCCCCGGCCTGGTCGAGGAATCCATCCGCTGGGTGACGCCGGTGAAGCACTTCATGCGCACCGCCACCGCCGACGCCGAGCTGGCCGGGAAGAAGATCGCCCAGGGCGACTGGATGATGCTCTGCTACCCCTCGGGCAACCGGGACGAGGCCCAGTTCGCCGACCCCTTCCGCTTCGACGTCACCCGCAGCCCGAACAAGCACGTGGCCTTCGGCTATGGCGCCCACGTCTGCCTCGGCCAGCACCTGGCGCGGATGGAGATGCGCATCCTCTGGGAGGAGCTCCTGCCCCGGCTGGAGGCCGTGGAGCTGGACGGCGCGCCCCGCAACATGGTCGCCAACTTCGTCTGCGGCCCCAAGTCGGTGCCCATCCGCTTCAGGATGAGCTGAGCCGGAGGCCCCCCATGGCCGAGGCCTTCAAGACCTGGCAGTGCCGCACCTGCGGCTACATCTACGAGGAAGAGTTCGGCGACCCGCCGGAGGGCCTGGCCCCCGGCACCCGCTGGGCCGACATCCCCGCCGACTGGATCTGCCCCCTCTGCGGGACGCCCAAGTCGGACTTCGACATGATCGAGCTCTGACCCGCAGCCCCACGAACGAAATGGGCGGCGCCCCGCGAAGGACGCCGCCCGATTTCGTGCAGGGCCGTCTCAGGCCCGGATCACATGCGGTGCAGGGCGCACAGCTTGTTGCCGTCCGGATCGCGGAGGTAGGCGAGATAGAGCTTGCCCTGGCCGCCCTCGCGGACCCCCGGCGGATCCTCGCAGGTGGTCCCGCCCGAGGCGACGCCCGCCGCGTGCCAGGCGTCGGCCTGGGCCGGCGTGGTGCAGGCGAAGCCGATGGTGCCGCCGTTGCCGGCGGTGGCCGGCTCGCCATTGATCGGCAGGCTCACCGAGAAGATGCCCGTGGGCGTGATGTAGAAGATCCGGTGCCCGTCCACCCGCGCCGGCGGCACGCCCAGCGTGCCGAGCACGGCGTC
>CAIMLY010000378.1 GCA_903842425.1 uncultured Alphaproteobacteria bacterium
GCCGTCTCCGTTAGCGTTGGGTCTGTTTCGTCAGGGCGGCGACGCCGGGCAGGGTCTTGCCCTCCATCCACTCGAGGAAGGCGCCGCCGGCGGTCGAGACAAAGGTGAAACCATCGGCGCAGCCGGCGTGGTGCAGGGCCGCGACCGTATCGCCCCCGCCGGCCACCGCGACGAGCGTGCCGGCCTCGACCAGGTCGGCGGCCGCGTGGGCGGCGTCCACCGTGCCCCGGTCGAAGGGCGGCATTTCGAAGACGCCGAGGGGGCCGTTCCAGATCAGGGTCTTCGAATTGCCCATGGCCCGGCGCAGGCGCTCGACCGTCTTGGGACCGGCGTCGAGGATCCGCTCCTCGTCGTCCATGGCGCCCAGCTCGCGCACCCGCGCCGGAGCGCCGGGGGCCAGCTTCTCGGCCACGACGATATCGATGGGCAGGAAGAGCTTGCAGTTGTGCTGGCCGGCCAGGCGGATGATCTCGCGCGCCGTGTCCGCCAGGTCCTTCTCGCAATAGGAGGCGCCGACCTCATGCCCCTGGGCGTAGAGGAAGGTGTTGGCCATCCCCCCGCCGATGGCCAGCTTGTCCAGCCGGGTCACGAGGTTGGACAACAGGTCCAGCTTGGTCGAGACCTTGGAGCCGCCGACAATGCCCATCACCGGGCGTTCAGGGCGGCCGAGGGCGCGGTCGAGGGCGTTCAGCTCCAGCCGCATCTGCTCGCCGGCGCAGGCGGGCAGGAGGTGGGCCAGGCCCTCCGTCGAGGCGTGGGCCCGGTGCGCCGCCGAGAAGGCGTCGTTGACATAGAGGTCGCCATTGGCGGCCAGGGCGCGGGCGAAGGCCGGGTCATTGGCCTCTTCGCCCGGATAGAAGCGGACATTCTCCAGGAGGATCACGTCGCCGGGCGCCATGGCCGAGACGGCGGCCGCCACGTCCTTGCCCGCGCAGTCGGGGACGAAGGTCACCGGACGGCCCAGCACCGCCGAGAGGGCCGGGGCGATGGGCGCCAGGCTCATCTCCGGGACCCACTTGCCCTTGGGCCGGTCGAAATGGGCCAGGAGGATCACCTTCGCGCCGCCGGCGCGCAGTTTCTCGATCGTCGGGACCGCCGCCCTCAGGCGGGTGTCATCGGTGACCGCGCCGTCGGCCATCGGGACGTTGAAGTCCACCCGCACAAGGGCCCGGACGCCGGCCAGGGAAACGTCGTCGAGGGTCTGGAAGGCCATGGGCTCAGATCAGGCGGGCCATGGCCATGGCGGTGTCGGCCATCCGCGTGGAGAAGCCCCACTCGTTGTCGTACCAGGACAGGATCCGGCCCAGGCCGCCGTCGATGACCTGTGTCTGGGCCAGGGCCACGGTGGAGGACGCCGCAACGTGGTTGAAGTCGGTGGAGACCAGGGCCTCGTCGGTGACCGCCAGGACGCCCTTCAGGGGGCCTTCAGCAGCAGCGCGCAGGGCGTCATTGATCTCCTTGACGGTCAGGGTGCGGCCCGGGGTCCAGACCAGGTCGACCACCGAGACGTTCGGGGTCGGCACCCGGATGGACGAGCCGTCCAGCTTGCCCTGCAGCTCGGGGATGACCAGGCCCAGGGCCTTGGCGGCGCCGGTGGAGGTCGGGATCATGGACATGGCCGCGGCGCGGGCGCGGTAGAGGTCCTTGTGCATGGTGTCCAGCGTCGGCTGGTCGCCCGTGTAGGAGTGGATGGTGGTCATGTAGCCGCGCTCGATGCCAGCCAGGTCCTGCAGGACCTTGGCCACCGGGGCGAGGCAGTTGGTGGTGCACGAGGCGTTGGACACCACCAGGTCAGCGGCGGTCAGGGTGTCGTGGTTCACCCCGTAGACGATGGTCTTGTCGGCGTTGTCGCAGGGGGCGCTGACCAGGACGCGCTTGGCGCCGGCCGTGAGGTGGGCGCTGGCCTTGTCCTTGGAGGTGAAGATGCCGGTGCACTCGAAGGCGATGTCGACGCCCAGCTCGCGGTGCGGCAGCTCGGCCGGGTCGCGCACGGCGGTGACCTTGATCCTGCCGCGACCGACGTCGATCGTGTCGCCGTCCACCTTCACTTCGCCGGCGAAGCGGCCGTGGACGCTGTCATAGCGGAAGAGGTGGGCGTTGGTCTCCACCGGGCCCAGGTCGTTGATCGCCACGACCTCGATGTCCGTCCGGCCGTGCTCGACGAGGGAGCGCAGGATGTTGCGGCCGATCCGGCCGAATCCGTTGATGGCGACACGCACGGTCATGACTCGGTCTCCGAACCTTTAACTTCGCTGGTTGGCGGCGGTTTTTTAGGTCCGGGGCGGGGAAGTCAACCCTGACGATCACGGTTTCGGGAGCGACAGGCTCCGTCCCGCCGAATCCTGGGGTCAGACCCCGACGACCCGCACCTTCCCGGCGGCCTCCACGGCCCGGGTGCGGGCGGTCTCGACATCGTCGGCGCGGGCCAGGGCGACCCCCATCCGGCGCCGCTCGAAGGCCTCGGGCTTGCCGAACAGGCGCAGGTCGGCCCCCGGGACGGCCAGGGCGTCGGCCAGGCCCTCGAAGGCCACGCCCCGCGCTTCCAGGCCGCCGTAGATCACCGCGCTGGCGCCGGTCTCGCGCAGGCTGGCGTCTACCGGCAGGCCGAGGATGGCCCGGGCGTGGAGGGCGAACTCGCTCTGGACCTGGGTGGCCAGGGTGACCAGGCCCGTGTCATGCGGCCGGGGGCTGACTTCCGAGAACCAGACCTCGTCGCCCTTCACGAAAAGCTCGACCCCGAAGACGCCCAGACCGCCCAGGTCCGCCGTCACCGCCCCGGCGATCCCGCGGGCCCGTTCCAGGGCGAGGTCGGACATGGGCTGGGGCTGCCAGCTTTCCACATAGTCGCCCTTGACCTGCCGGTGGCCGATGGGCGCGCAGAAGTCGGTGCGCACGGCGCCGTCGGGCCCCAGGCTGCGGACCGTCAGCTGGGTGATCTCGTAGTCGAAGTCGACCCGGCCCTCCACGATCACCCGGGCCTGCTCCACCCGGCCGGCCTCCAGGGCGTAGCGCCAGGCCGCCGCGATGCCCTCGGGCCCTTCGACGAAGGACTGGCCCTTGCCGGACGAGCTCATCACCGGCTTGACGAAGCAGGGAAAGCCCGTGACCCGGGCCGCCGCCTCGGCCAGTTCGGCCTCGGAGCTGGCGAAGGCGTAGGGCGAGGTCGGCAGGCCCAGGGTCTCGGCCGCCAGGCGTCGGATACCCTCGCGGTTCATGGTCAGCCGGGCGGCCCGGGCGGTGGGGATGACGGTCGCCAGGCCCTCGGCCTCGATACGCAC
>CAIMLY010000379.1 GCA_903842425.1 uncultured Alphaproteobacteria bacterium
CCAAGGTGCAGTGGAACGCCTATCTCCGCGCCGGGCGCCTGCTCCTGTCCGACATGGGCCGGGTGCTGTTCTCGATCCTTGAGGACGAGGCCGGGACGCACGACTGCTTCTGCGGCGCCTCGAACGAGGCGTCCAACGCCCGGCGATACGGGGACGGCGCAAATCATGGGACGCACCCCAACGCCCGGGACAGGTTCCTGATCGCCGCCGGCAAGCACGGCCTGACGCGCAAGGACGTCCACCCCTGCGTGAACTTCTTCAAGGGCGTGCGGGTGGAGGCCGATGGCGGCCTGACCTTTCACGGCGGTCCCTTTCCGGCCGGGCGAAGCCTGACGCTGCGGGCCGAGATGGACGTGCTGGTGGTGCTGGCCAACTGCCCCCACGTGCTGGACCCGCGCCCCGGCTACACCGTGACCCCGGCCCGCGCCACCGCCTGGCGCGGGGAGCCGGCGGCGCCGGACGATCCGATCCGCAACGCCACGCCGGAGGGCCTGCGCGCCTTCCTCAACGTCGAGGACTACTACGCCCGATGAGCCCCTTCGACGCGCCTCCCGGAACGGTGGTCCATGACGAGGTGGTTCCCGCCCGCGCGCCCTGGACCTATCCACTCGCGCGCGGAGAGACCCTGCGCATCGTCGACCTGGAGGGCAACCAGGCGGTGGATTTCCTGATGTACGCCGCGGATGACGACGCCGAGCGCTACTCCGCCCAGGACACCGTCGCCGCCCAGGGCAACCTGTTCCTGCGCACGGGCGCGGTCCTCCTGTCCAATGAGGGCCGGCCCATGATGACGGTGACGGACACCAACGTCGCCTATCACGACACCATCGGCGGGGCCTGCTCCTGCGAGAGCAACACCCTGCGCTACGGCCACCACACCAAGTCGCAGCATGCCTGCGTGGAGAATTTCCTCCAGGGCAACGCCCGGTACCTGCGCAACAAGCGGGACATGGTCTCCAACATCAACTGGTTCATGAACGTGCCGGTGGAAGCGGACGGCGCCCTTGGCATCGTCGACGGCATTTCGGCGCCGGGGCTCTACGTGGACCTGCGTGCAGAGATGGACCTGGTGGTGGTGGTCTCGAACTGCCCGCAGGTGAACAACCCCTGCAATGGCTTCAATCCGACGCCCGTGCGCATGATCATCACCGCCTCAGGGGTGGGTTAGGCCGCGTGTTCCACAAGGTCCTGATCGCCAACCGCGGCGCCATCGCCTGCCGGATCATCCGCACCCTGCGCCGGATGGGCGTGGCGTCCGTGGCCGTCTTCTCCGACGCGGACGCCGGGTCGGCCCACGTCCGGGAGGCCGACGAGGCGGTGCGCATCGGGCCCGCTCCGGCGGGCGAGAGTTACCTCAACATCGAGGCTGTCCTGGCCGCCGCCCGGGCGACGGGCGCGCAGGCGATCCATCCGGGCTACGGCTTCCTGTCCGAGAACGCGGCCTTTGCAGAGGCCTGCGAGGCGGCCGGGATCGCCTTCATCGGCCCGACGCCGGACAACATCCGCGCCTTCGGCCTCAAGCATACCGCCCGGGACCTGGCCAGGGCCCATGGCGCGCCCCTGGCCCCCGGGACAGACCTGCTGACCGACGCCGGCGCGGCCCTCGACACCGCCCGGCGGATCGGGTTCCCGGTCATCCTCAAGGCCACCGCCGGGGGCGGGGGCATCGGCATGAAGGTCTGCGAGACCGAGGGCGAGATCATCGACGCCTTCGCCTCCGTGGCCCGGATGGCCTCGGGCGCCTTCGCCGACGCCGGGGTCTTCCTGGAGCGCTACGTCGCCGAGGCCCGGCACATTGAGGTCCAGGTGTTCGGGGACGGGCAGGGCGGGGTGATCGCCCTGGGCGAGCGCGACTGCTCCCTTCAGAGGCGCAACCAGAAGGTGGTGGAGGAGACGCCGGCGCCGCACCTGCCGGCCGCCACTCGCAAAGCCCTCATCGACGCCGCCATCCGCCTGACCCGGGCGGTCAACTATCGGTCGGCGGGAACCGTGGAGTTCCTCTACGACCCCGGGCGCGACGACGTCTACTTCCTGGAGGTCAACACCCGCCTGCAGGTGGAGCATGGCGTCACCGAAGAGGTCACGGGCGTCGACCTGGTGGAGTGGATGGTGCGCGGGGCCGCCGGCGACTACGCCTTCATGGAAGGTGGCGCGCCTGCGCCGTCTGGCGCCTCCATCCAGGTGCGCCTCTACGCCGAGGACCCTGATCGCGACTACCGGCCCAGCAGCGGGGTGCTGACCGAGGCCGTCTTTCCCCCGGATGTCCGGGTCGAGACCTGGGTCGCCCCGGGCTCGGAGATCACCTCTCACTACGATCCGATGATCGCCAAGCTGATCGTCCGGGGCCAGACCCGAGAAGCGGCGGTGGCGGCCATGCAGGCGGCCCTCGGCGCAACGCGCCTCGCAGGGATCGAGACCAACCTGGACTGGCTGCGCACCGTGGCGAGGTCCGCGCCGTTCGTCACCGGAGAGGTCTCCACCCGGGTCCTCTCGACCATCCGGCATGAGGCCCTGAGCGTCCATGTCCTGTCGGGCGGGGCGGCCACGACCGTCCAGGACCATCCCGGCCGGCTGGGCTACTGGGATGTCGGCGTTCCGCCATCGGGGCCGATGGACGCCCTGTCTTTCCGGCTGGCGAACCGACTCCTGGGCAATCCTGAGTCCGCCGCCGGCCTTGAGATCACGGCCCTGGGTCCCACCCTCCTGTTCAATGCGCCGGCGACGGTGTGCCTGGCGGGCGCGGAACTGGCTGCTGCGTTGGACGGCGCCCCGGTGCAGGGGATGGCGCCCTTCGAGGTCGCCGCCGGGCAGACCCTCAGGCTGGGCCGGCTCACCGGGGCCGGCCTGCGCGCCTACCTGGCGGTCCGCGGCGGGTTCGATGTCCCGGAGTACCTCGGCAGCCGCAGCACCTTCACCCTGGGGGGGTTCGGGGGGCATGCTGGGCGGGCCCTTGCGGCCGGTGACGTCCTGCGACTGTCCCCGGACAGGTCCGGAGAGCGTCCGCTCACCGTCGCCCTCGCGTCCTCCATCACCAGGTCCTGGAGTCTCCGGGTCCTGCCAGGTCCCCACGGGGCGCCGGACTTCTTCACCGCCGCCGACATCGCCATGATCGGCGGCGTCGAGTGGAAGGTGCACTACAATTCCAACCGGACGGGCGTGCGGCTGGTGGGGCCCCGGCCGGAGTGGGCGCGCCGGGACGGCGGCGAGGCGGGCCTGCATCCCTCGAACATCCATGACAACGCCTACGCCGTCGGCGCGGTCGACTTCACAGGGGACATGCCGATCATCCTGGGGCCAGACGGGCCCTCACTCGGCGGCTTCGTCTGTCCCTTCGTGGTCATCGCCGCCGACCTGTGGAAGGTCGGCCAGCTGGCGCCCGGCGACGCCCTGCGCTTCCAGGTGGTCTCGGACGCCGAAGCGGCCCGGGCCGAGGCCGAGCAGGAGGCGATGCTGGGCCTGCCACCGCCCGGGCTGCGGCGCAGTCCCCCCGTCGTCGATGAACAGGGCGTCCTGGCCCGGCTTCCCGCCCGGGGCCTCCGTCCTGAGGTGACCTACCGCCGGCAGGGCGACCGGAACCTCCTGGTGGAGTACGGGCCGATCGTCCTGGACCTGGAGTTGCGGCTGCGGGTCCACGCCCTCTACCTCGAGCTGCAGCGCATGGACCTGCCGGGCGTCATCGACCTGACCCCCGGGATCCGGTCGCTGCAGGTCCGCTGCGACAACCGCTCGCTGGACCAGGCCCGGCTGATCGACCTGCTGCAGGAGGCCGAGGACCGGCTGGGCGGCCTGGATGACTTCGAGACCCCGTCCCGGGTGGTCCACCTGCCGCTGTCCTGGAAGGACCCGGCGATCTACCAGACCATCGACAAGTATATGCAGGCGGTCCGGGACGATGCGCCCTGGTGTCCGGACAACATCGAATTCATTCGCAGGATCAACGGTCTGGCGTCCGTTGATGATGTGCGGCGCATCGTCTTCGACGCCGAGTACCTGGTAATGGGCCTGGGCGACGTCTACCTCGGCGCGCCGGTGGCCACCCCTGTGGATCCCCGCCACCGGCTGGTGACCACCAAGTACAATCCCGCCCGCACCTGGACCCCGCCCAACGTGGTGGGCATCGGCGGCGCCTACATGTGCATCTACGGAATGGAAGGACCGGGCGGGTACCAGCTCTTTGGCCGCACCCTCCAGGTCTGGAACACCTGGCGCCAGACCGACGCCTTCACCGACGGCAAGCCCTGGCTCCTGCGCTTCTTCGACCGGGTGAAGTTCTTCCCCGTCAGCCACGAGGCGCTGACCGAGGCCCGGCGCGACTTCCCCCTGGGCCGCTATCCCGTGCGCATCGAGGAGGGCGTGTTCCGGCTCTCGGACTACCGCCGCCTGAGGGCCGAGAACGCCGACGGGATCGCCGCCTTCGAGAGCCGGCGCCAGCAGGCCTTTGACGCCGAGCGCGCCGAGTGGGAGGCCAGGGGGGAGTTCGCCCGGGTCGAGGCCCTCACGGCGGAGACCTCAGACGCAGGTCCCTCCGAGGGCGTCACCGCGCCTGAGGGCTGCGAACTGGTCGAGGCCCCGCTGGGCGGCAGCGTCTGGAAGGTCCGGGTTCAACCGGGAGACCGCGTCGAGGCCGGCGACGTCATCGCCGTCATCGAGGCCATGAAGACCGAGTGTGACGTCCCCAGTCCGGCCGCGGGGGTGGTGAGGGCGGTCTATGCCCGAGAGAAGGATGCGGTCGCCGCCGGCGCGCCGATCATCGCACTGGAGACCACATGAACGCCGTGGACGCCGCCCGCCAGGCCCTTGGCCGCATCGCCGCTTACGACGCGGTCCAGCCCCAGGCCTGGATCGCCCGCTTCAGCGAAGAGACGGTCCTGGCCGCTGCGGCGGAAGTCGATCGCCGTCTGGCGGCCGGCGAGGCGCTGCCCCTGGCTGGCCTGACCTTTGCGGTGAAGGACAACATCGACCTGGCGGGCCTGCCCACGACGGCGGCCTGTCCCGCCTTCGCCTATGCTCCCGGGCGGTCGGCGACGGTCGTTGAACGACTTCAGGCCGCCGGGGCCGTCGCGGTCGGAAAGACCAACCTGGACCAGTTCGCCACGGGCCTGGTGGGCACGCGCACCCCGCATGGCGCCCCCGCCTGCGTCTTCAACCGCGACTATGTCTCCGGGGGCTCCAGCTCAGGCTCGGCCGTGGCCGTGGCGGCGGGACTGGTCGACTTCGCCCTCGGGACGGACACGGCGGGCTCCGGGCGTGTGCCGGCGGCCTTCAACGGTCTGGTGGGCTTCAAGCCTTCCCGGGGCCGCTGGAGCACGCAGGGGCTGGTCCCCGCCTGCCGGTCCCTCGACTGCATCAGCGTCTTTACCGCCGAGGCCGCCCTGGCCCTGCGGGTTGACACAGTCCTGGCGGCCTTTGATCCCGGAGACGACTTCTCACGGCCAACACGGAACGCCTCCCTGCCGGCGCGCGCCCGGTATGGCGTTCCCCGGGCGGACCAGCTCAACTTCCTGGGCGATGCGGAGTCCGCCGCCCTGTACCGGTCGGCCGTGGACCGCCTCGACGGAGATGTCATCGAGGTCGACATCGCCCCCCTGCTGGAGGCGGCCCGGCTGCTCTATGCGGGTCCCTATGTGGCCGAGCGTACGGCGGCGATGAAGGACCTGCTGGCCCGGAACCCGGGCGCCGTCCATCCCGTGGTCCGGGCCATCGTCCAGGCCGGCGCCGGCCTCTCCGCCGTCGAGGCCTACGAAGGGCAGTACGCCCTCGCCGCCTGCGCCCGGGCCGCCGAGGCGATCTGGAGCGCCGCGGACGTCCTGGTCCTACCCACCACCGGGACGATCTACCGCCTCGCCGAGGTCCTGGCGGAGCCCTTCGCCCTCAACGCCAACCTGGGCCTCTACACCAACTTCGTGAACCTCCTCGACCTGTCGGCCGTCGCCGTCCCGTCGGGCTTCCGGGCCAATGGGACGGGTTTTGGCATCAGCCTGATCGCGCCGGCCTGGACGGACGCCGCTCTCCTGGGCCTGGCCGGGGACTTCGAGGCGGCGGCGCCGTCGCCCGAAAGGCCGCCCCTCGACCTGGCGGCGGCGAAGACGGGGGTCAAGCTGTGCGTCGTGGGCGCGCACCTGCACGGCATGCCCCTGCACTGGCAGCTGACCTCCCGGGACGCCCGGCTTGTGTCGCGCACCCGCACGGCCCCCTGCTACCGGCTCTACGCCATGGCGGGCTCCACCCCGCCCAAGCCCGCCCTGGTCCACGATGAGGCGGGCGGGTCGCTGGAGGTCGAGGTCTATGAACTGGGTGTGGAGGCCTTCGGATCCTTCACGGTCGAGGTTCCGCCGCCTCTGGCGATCGGGACCGTGACCCTGGAGGACGGCTCCCAGGTGAAGGGCTTCGTGGCCGAGCCCCGCGCCATGACCGGCGCCCGGGATATCACCCATCTGGGCGGCTGGCGCGCCTACATAGCGAGCCTGTGAGGTTCAGGCCTCCGCCGGCTCCCGGCTGGCCAGGGCGAGGATCTCCGCCGGGGGCCGACGGTTCTTTCCGGTGAGCGGGAAGTCGTAGACCGCAGAGGAGCCGAAGCGGTGGGGGGCGTGAGGGTCATGGCGGCGCTTGTCGAAGGCCAGGACCCGGTCGCCCAGCTTGAAGGCCTCCTTGATGTCATGGGTGACCATCAGGATGGTCAGGCCGTGCTCGCGCCAGAGGCCGTCGATCAGGGCGTGCATGTCGAGGCGGATGCCGGGGTCCAGGGCGCCGAAGGGCTCGTCCAGCAAGAGGATGCGGGGCTTGCGGACCAGGGCTTGGGCGATGGCCAGCCTCTGCTGCATGCCGCCGGACAACTGGGCGGGATAGGCGTCCCGGCTGTGGGAGAGGCCAACCTTCTCCAGCATGCGCCCGGCTTCCTCCAGGGCGGCCTTCCGGCGACGCCCGTAAAGCCGGCCCAGGAACATGGAGCCGGCGCAGTCGAGGCCGAAGGCGACATTGTCGATCGCCGTCAGGTGCGGGAAGACGGAATAGCGCTGGAAGACCACGCCCCGCTCGGGGCCCGGCTCGGGGACCAGAGGTGCGCCCTCCATGAGGATGCGGCCTCGCGTGGGCGCCTCCTGGCCGATGATCAGCCTCAGGAAGGTGCTCTTCCCGGCGCCCGAGGGGCCGACGATGGAGACGAAGCTCCCCTGGGCGATGTCGATCGTGACCTTCTCAAGGACGATCGTGTCGCCGTACTCGACCCAGACATCTCGGAGGGAGAGGATGGGGTGGCTCATTCCGCGCCCTTTGCATGGTCCCAGGGGAAGAACCGCCGGCTGATCCAGGCCAGCGCCTGGTCCATCACCACGGCCAGAAGGGAGATCCAGGCCACGTAGGGCAGGATCACGTCCATGGCCAGGTAACGCCGGACCAGGAAGATGCGGTAGCCGAGGCCCACGTCCGAGGCGATGGCCTCGGCGGCGATCAGGAAGACCCAGGCCGGGCCCAGTGAGAGCCGCAGGCCCTTCAGCAGTTTCGGCATGGCCTGGGGCAGGGCGAGACGAAGGGCGATCTGCCAGGTTGAAGCGCCCAGGGTCTGGGCCTTGACCCTCTGCTCTTCGGGGATTGCGCTGACCTGGCTCGACAGGTCCCGGACCATGAACGGGGTGATGCCGATGACGATCAGCGCCACCTTGGCGGTTTCCCCCAGGCCGAGGACAATGAACAGGACCGGCAGGACTGCGATCGGCGGAATCACGGCGATGGCGGCCACCAGCGGCCCGAGAGCGGCGCGGACGACCGGCAGGAGTCCCAGCAGAAGGCCCAGCACCAGGGTCGATCCGGTCGAGATCCCGAGGCCCAGCCCCAGGCGGGCCAGGCTGGCGACCGTGTCGGCGACCAGGGGCACGGCTCCTGTGATCGGGTCCACCTGCGTCGCCATCCGACCCCCGGCGGCCCAAAGGGCGTCGAGGGGGGGCAGCACCTTGTCCGCGGGATTTGCGGCCTGCCGTGTCGCCGAGGCCACCAGGTAGCCGAGCGCCGCCAGAACCAGCGGGATGGCGCCAAGGAAGACCCGGCTACCCGGCCCCGGCCGGATGTTCACCAGACGGCGCATGGAGGTGTCCTTCCAGGGCCCGCTAGAGCGCGCCTGTCGCGGCCATCGCCATGTAGCTGGGGTCAAACCTCAGCTTGATGTTCTTCGCATCGCCCTGGACCACGCCATTGGGGAAGGCGATGCCGATGGCGTCAACAGAGGTCGCACCCTGGCCGAAGAGGCCCTCGGCGAAGCTGAACTTCCGGACCCGGTCGCTGGCGGCGACAGCGGCGGCGCTGTTGACATAGGCGACCGCGTCGGCGGCCTTGTAGTACATGAAGGTGGACTTCAGCTGAGCTTCGTATCCGGGCAGGTCGGATCCCGACAGCGAGGCCATGGCGGTCCTCGCAGCCACCGCTTCGGGGGAGCCCCCCTGCATCAGTCCAAGCACCTCGTACCAGATGCCGACCAGCGCCTTGCCGAAGTCCGGGTTCGCCTTCAGGCGGTCCGTGGAGGCCACCATCATGTCGAGGATCTCACCGGGGATCTGGGAGGAGTTGAACACCAGGTTGGCGTCCGGCATGGCGTCGATCTCGCTCAGCATGGGATTCCAGGTCGCCATGGCCTTCACGTCGGTGGTGGGCCAGGCCGCCACGGCGTCGGCGTCCGAGGTGTTGACCAGCTTTACGTCCGACTGCTTGAGGCCGACGCTCTCGAGGGCCCGCGCGAGGAAATACTGGGAGACCGATCCCTGGACCAGGTTGACCGGCAGGCCCTTGATCTCGGCCAGGGTCTTCTTCCCCTTCAGCAGGATCCCGTCATTGCCGTTCGAGTAGTCGCCGACGATCAGGGCGGTGGTGTCGACCCCGCCCGCCGCCGGCAGGGTCAGGGCGTCCATGTTGGTCGAGGTGACGGCGTCCAGCTTGCCAGCGGTGAACTGGTTCAGGCTTTCGACATAGTCGTTGATCTGCACGAGATTGATGGTGATGCCGTACTTGTCGGCCCACTTCTTCACGATCCCGGCCTGCAGCGCGTAGGGCCAGGGCATCCAGCCGGCGTAGATGGTCCAGCCGACCGTGAAGGTCTTGCCGCCGCCCGCCGCCGTCGACTTCTGCTCGCCTGCCTTGGGCGTGCAGGCCGCAAGGACCGTCATCGCCGCGCCCGCAAGCAGTGCCCGCCGGTTCCAGTTCATGCTCGACATCCGCGCCCCCTGTTGAGTGCTTTCCCGCCGCCTCAGCGGCCCTTTCGGTATTACGGACCGGCCGGATCGTAATATTCCAGTGGTCAAGACCCCTCTGTCGGCAGATTGCCCGGGGGCGCCCGAAAACTGTGCGATGGGCGCCTCGCGCGCATTCCGATCGATCAGATCACCGACCCGGACGGACCTCCCGGCCACGGTGTGGGTATTACCCAGCCCGCGATCCGTAACACTCGCTTGGCCACAGAGGAGCCCCACCGTGAACCGTGACTTCAGCGCCATCCCGGTCATCGACATCGGCGGTCTCTTCGCCAACGACCCCAACGCGAGAGTCGCGGTCGCTGCAGAGATGGAGGCGGCGGCCCGGAGCGTGGGCTTCTTCTATGTCACCGGGCATGGGGTCCCGATGGCGGCTCGCGAAAGGCTGGAGAGCGCTGCCGGGCGGTTCTTCTCGCTCCCCATGGCGCGCAAGATGGAGGTCTATATCGGCCTGTCGGAGAACCACTCAGGATACGTACCCGAGGGTGAGGAGGTGTTCTCGAGCGGGAAGATCGACCGCAAGGAGGCCTTTGACGTTGGCCTGGACTATGCGGGTCCGCCGCGGGGCGGCATGCTCGGTCCCAACCTCTGGCCGGACCTGGAGGGGTTCAAGGCCGACGTCGGCCACTACTACGCCCACGTCCAGGCGCTGGCGCGGGTTCTGTTCCGGGGCTTCGCCCTGGCGCTGGGCCAACCGGAGGACTTCTTCGACGAGCGCCTCTCGGCGCCTCCGGCCCAGCTTCGGCTGATCCACTATCCCTACGATCCGCACGCCGTCGACGCCGAGGGGATCGGCGCCCACACCGACTATGAGTGTTTCACCATCCTCTACTCCACCGCGCCGGGGCTGGAGGTGATGAACGGGGCCGGACAGTGGATCGACGCCCCCCCCCTGGAAGGCGGGTTTGTCATCAACATCGGCGACATGATCGAGGCCCTCTCCAACGGCGACTTCATCGCCACCAGCCACCGGGTCCGGAAGGTGACCGCAGAGCGATACTCCTTCCCCTTCTTCGCCGCCTGCGACTACGAGACCGCCGTGGAGCCCCTGGCGCGGTTCGTGACTGCGGACCAGCCCTCCCGCTATCCCCGGATCATCTCCGGCGAGCACCTCTTCGCGCAGACGGCCCAGACCTTCGCCTACCTGAAGCGACGCATCGCCGATGGCGCCGTGGCCCTGCCGCAGGGCGCCAAGGCCCTGGAGAGCTTCGGCCAGCAGGCCCGCGCAAGGTCGACCGTCCGATGAGCCTGGACCTGCTGGCGACGACCCATCCCCATGCCGGAGCCCTGGCCGTGCCGCCTTGGACGCTGGGATGCTTCCACCGGCGCTGCATCACCTTCGCCACGGGAGTCGAGGATGCGTCGACGCGCGTCATCTGGGTCCAGAGCCACGGCCTGACTGCTGACCTCCGGCTTCCCCTGGTCCGCCCGGACGTGCGGGCCCGCGGCGACCTGGCGGCCTGCACGGCCGCTGAGCGGGCCGAGATCGCTCGGGGCGAGGGCTTCATGGCCTACACCTCCTGGGACGGCGCCCTGATGCACTGGGACGCCTTCGCGGCCTTCCAGCCCTACGAGAAATGGCCCGAGCCTGGCCGCCTGGAGCGGGTCGGGGCCTGCCTGGTGGAGTGGGCCCCCAGCGGGATCTATGTGGAGGACTGGCGTCTCCAGCCTGGCGCCTCGGGGCTGTCTGTCGGGCTCCAGCTTGTCTCCGAGACCGGCGCGGACGGCGCCAGCCGGCCCCGGACTGGAGGACTGGTCATCGCCGGTGACCACGCCCTCACGCTCATCGGCAGGCGCTCGCCCCTCCCTGAAGGACGGGTCCACGAGATTCTCGCCGCTGATCCGGGCCTCTGGGAGGATGCCTTCGACTGTGAGGTCGCCTATGCGCAGCGGCGCGACGGCGCCTGGCCCATCCAGCTGGCGGTGGATCCCTTCATGGAGGGGAGGGACCTTCTGGAGGGCTCCGTCTTCGAGCCCGGACCAGGTGGCGACCACCTTGTCCAGCGGAACCCGCATCCCGGCGCGCCCTGGCGGGAACGACTCTGGCGCATCGACACCCTGCGCGCGGACCTGGACGCCGGAGCCGCGACCTCCGCCGCCCCCGAGGGGGCGGCCTGGCTCCGGCGGGAGGCGGACGCCCTGGGGGTCGCGGGCCCGTCGCCGCCTAGAACCGCTTCTGCAGGATGACGCCGTAGGTCCGGGGCTCCAGCAGGCGCACGTTGCGGTAGCGGCCGATCAGGGCGTCCTCGATGATGATGTTGGTGATGTTGTCATCGTCGGTGAGGTTCTTCACGAACAGCCGCGCGCTGAGGCCCATGGGGTCGTTCTCGAGGCGGAACTGCAGGTCAATCACGCCCCAGGCGTCGATGCGGTCGGTGGGGGTGTTGTACTCCCGGGCGTAGTAGGCGTCCTGCCAGGTGGCGTCGACCCGGAAGGTCGCCATCCAGTCGCCGGTCCCGAGCGCCGCCTGGTACTGGGCCCCCGCCTTGGCCTTGAAGCCCGGCGAGTGCGGCAGTTCGTTGCCCTCGAGATTGATCCGCACCGTCGGCGTGGTGGCCGTCAGGCTCTGCGCGGGGTTGGCGGCGTCCTCGCTGAGGAAGGTCCCGATCCGGGTATGCAGGTGCGAGAGATTGGCGTCGAACAGCCAGTTCTCTCCCAGGGAATAGATGAACTCACCCTCGATCCCGTAGATGTCGGCGTCGGCGTTCCGGGTGACGACCCCGCCATTGATCCGCTGCCCCAGCTGCAGCCCCGTGTAGTCGTAGAAGAAGGCCGTCAGGTTGGCCTGCAGGGCGCCGTCGGCGAGCAGGTTCTTGGTTCCCACCTCATAGGCCGTCACGGTCTCGGGACCGAAGGTCGGGGCCGTGGCGTTTGCGTTCTGCCCGCCGCCCTTGTAGCCGGTCGAGACGGAGCCGTAGACCAGCGTCTTGTCCGTGAAGGAGAGGTCCGGCGACCAGTCCGCCGCGACCTTGTAGGTGGTCTTCTGGCCCTGGAACTTCGCGTAGGCCCAGGGGTTCAGCCCGGACAGCACGATGGAGCGGCTCTCGCCTGAGCGTTCCTCCTCGGTATACCGTAGGCCCACCGTCAGGCGGATGTCCGGCGTCACCTCATAGTAGCCTTCGCCGAAAAGCGCCCAGGTCTGGTTCTTGCCATTGCGGGTGAGGGACGAAACCCGCCAGGTCTCCGCCGGCCGGCCCAGGGCCTTCTGGTAGGACTCGATCGCCGGGTGCCAGGTCTCGAAGCCGCCGGAGCTGGTTCCCTGGGCCCCGAAATAGCCCACGAGGAAGTTGAGGGGCCCCTCGAACTGCGAGGCCAGGCGGAGTTCGCCCGTCTTGGTGTCGCCGCGCGAGGTGAAGCTGTCGGTGGTCAGCAGACGGTTGGTCGTGACCTGGGTCTCGCGATCCTTGAAGTAGGTGATCGGCTGGGTGAAGCGGAACGGCAGGTCGGCGTTGTCCCAGTCGGTGTTCTGCTCGGTCGAGAACTCCGAGTAGCCCAGGACGGCCGACAGGGTGAGCTGGCCGAAGTCGTGGTTGAACTCGAGCGAGGCGGCGGTCTGCTCGGCCGTGTAGGTCGGGTCCGTGTCGGCGGCGATCCGGCGAAGGTCCGTGGGATTGGGGGCGCCGGCATAGATGTTCCCGCCCGCCGGGAAGGGCGTGAAGATGCGCGACAGGGTCTGCAGGATCGTGGTGTTCGCGTCAGGGGAGTCAAAGCCCAGGACCCTCGGGTCGCAGCCCAGGACCGGATGGGCCTTGCACAGGCGCTTGCCTTCCCGCGCGCGTGAGCTGTCTTCCTCGAAGCGGCTGAGCACCAGGGTCGCATCCGTCCGGTCGCCAAGGTCCAGAACCAGGGAGCCCCGGACGCCCCACTGGTTCCGGCCGTCGACGTCGTTGCCGGTGGCCTCGTTGCGGGTATAGCCGCTGCGGTCGAGGGAGTAGCCCGCCAGACGAATGGCTGCGACCTGGCCGAGCGGCAGGTCGACCGCCCCGCCGACGCGGATGTTCTCGTAGTTTCCGGCCTGGAGGCTGACCTCGCCGCCGAACTCGGACCCTGGCTTCCGGGAGATGATGTTGATCGCCCCGCCCGTGGTGTTGCGGCCGTAGAGGGTGCCCTGAGGGCCCCTCAGGACCTCGATGCGGGCGACGTCGAAGTACTCGTTCTGCGGCGGGTAGCCGACGGCCGCGCCGTTGAAGAAGGTCGGCACACCGGGGTCGACGCCGGCCAGGGCGTTGTTACCCACCCCGCGCAGCGTAAAGCGGTCATTGCCGGTGAGGACGGCGTTGGGGATCGAAAGCTGGATGTCCGTGGCGTCCTCGATCTGCACCCGGTCCAGGGCGGCTTCGGAGAATGCGCTCACGGCGATCGGTACGTCCTGAAGATTCTGTTCCCGCTTCTGGGCGGTGACAACCAGCTCTTCGATCTGGTTGGTGGAATCGGCTGCGGCGGGCGCGCCGGCCATCAGGGCGATCGTTGACACCGCAGCGACGGCGGCGGACCGGTAGCTTCGCATCTCGCACTCCCCTCCGGCGTCGGGAGGCTCTCCCTTGTCCGCCAGCATGTTGATTGTAATAACCGTCAATAGCTAGATGGAGGCGCGGGGGACCGTCAAGCACAATTGAAGACACCGTCAATAGGTAGGGGCTGCGCCATGGATTCATCCGATGTTCCCGCCAGGGACGCCGCAGCGGCCGGACCGATGTCGCCGACGATCGGGCAGAAAGTCTTCTACAGCCTGGGCCAGGCGGCGCAGTCCGGCGGCTTCGATACGGCCGTCGGGTTCGTCTTTTTCTACTACTCCGTCGTCCTGGGCCTTTCAGGCGCCCTGGTGGGGGCGGCCCTGGCGATCGGGCTGGCCTTTGATGCGGTGGTGGACCCCTTCATCGGGTCCTGGTCGGACAACCTCAAGTCGAGGCTGGGTCGCCGCCTTCCGCTGATGATGGCGGCGATCCTGCCGACGGTGGTCAGCGTCGGCCTGCTGTTCTCGCCGCCCGCGGACCTGTCCCAGCCGCTCCTGTTCGCCTGGCTCGTCATCTTCTCGGTGGCGGGGCGCGCCGCCATCTCCCTGTTCCATGTGCCGTACGTGGCCCTCGGGGCGGAACTGGCGGCGGACTATGCGGAGAGGACGAGCGTCGTTGTCTACCGGTCCGCCGCCGGGGTCCTGGCCGGCCTGGCGATCACCGCAGTGGGCTACAGCGCCTTCTTTGCGAACGGGGGACTGCAGCGCGCCGAGGGTTATCCCGGTTTCGGGTGGGCGGCCGGCGCCATCCTGTTCGCCTGCATGACAGCCTGCTGCCTGGGCCTTCTCAGGTACGCTGCGGCCCTGCCGCAGCCTGACCGGGCGCCCCAGCCCATGTGGCGGCGGCTTCCCTCCGAGGTGCGGGAGATCTTCGCCAACCGGTCGTTCCGGCTGCTCTTTGTCTCGGCGCTTGTCACCTACCTGGCCCAGGGCCTGAACGCGACGCTGAACAGCCATTCGTTTGTCTTCGTCTGGCTGCTGAAGAGCGAGTCCCTCCAGTTCATCACCTACGCCTTCGTCGTCGGCCTGCTTCTCGGGGTGGGGTCCGCCCCGCGGGTCCAGGCCCGGCTGGAGAAGAAGACCGTGGTCCTGGTCGGTCTTTCCCTGCTGATCGCCAACTGGCTGGTAATGCAGGGCGCCTGGCTGGCGGGCCTCTATGCGCCCGTCGGGCAGGCTGCCCTGGCGCCCATGCAGCTCAACTCCTTCGTCGCCGGCATAGGAATCGGACTTGTGAGCGTCGCCTATCCCTCGATGATGGCGGACGCCGCAGACGAGCACGAACACCTCTTCGGGCGACGTCGGGAGGGCATCTACTTCGCAGGCCTCGGCTTCGCCAACAAGGCCGCCGTGGGCATCGGGGTGCTTCTTGCCGGCGTCGCCCTGGACCTGATCCGCTTCCCAAGGGATATCGGCCAGGCTGCAGGCGCGGTGCTTCCGCACGAGGTCCAGGCGCGCCTGGTCATGGTCTGGGGACCGATCCCTGCGGTGATCGCCGTGGCCTCGATGGTCATCTTCGCCTCTTACGGGATCACCCGGGCCCGGCACGCGGCCATCGCCGCCTCGCTTCGCGCCCGGACGTCCGGGGCCGGGCCGGGGCCCGGCGCCTGAGGATCAGGACCCCAGGTTCCGTCGCAGGGCCGCCAGGCCGCCGGTGATGAGGGCGACGCACATCTCGGTCGCACTCTCGACGTCGAGCTGGCCATCGCCCACCAGGCGCCCGGCCCGGTCGGTGACCGCGGAGACCATTTCTATGCCGGTGATCGCCACCGGCAGAGGCAGGCCAAACTCCCGTCGCGCAGCGCGGACGAAGTACCGGACGGTCCGATCCCGGTCTGCGCGGTTGTCCGCCTCCATCAGGAGGGCGACGGAGGGGTCGGAGAGGAGGGCGGCGATGAGGGCGCCCCGGTCGCGGGTCTGTTCCAGGTAGAGGCGGGTGGTCTGGCGGATCAGGTCGGCGAAGCTCTCGGCCTGGAGGGCGCTGGCCATGCCGCGGTCGCGCAACTCCGCCTGTTCCCGGCTCAGGAGCGCCGTCAGCAGGGCGTCGCGCGTGGGAAAGTAGTTGTAGACCAGGCCCTTGCTGATCCCGATCTCACGCGCCAGCCGCTCCATGCTGACCGCGTGGAGGCCCTCGGCCAGGATCAGGTGCGCCGCCTCGTCCAGGATCTGCTCCCGGCGCACCTCGGGCGTCAGCCGGATGCGCTTGCGAGGTGTGGAGGCGAATCCGCTCATGGCGCTGAAACAGTCCCGACGGCCCGGCGGCCTTTGGCGGCGATGACGGTCTTGGGCAAGGGAGCCTCCGGCCAGGACCTGGATAGTGCCACAGATCGCCCGAATCCCAAGCCGTTGATGCTCGGGGAAGGCCTAGGCCCAGAGTTGGGAGGAGGCCTTCAGGAGGCGGCTCATCATGACGAGGCGGGCTACCCGGCGACCGCCCGAAGCCTCCCGGAGCGTGCTCTCGTACCAGGCGACCTCGGTCTTGGGGGAATCGCCCAGGGCCAGAACCCGGCCGTCGGCACGGTAGTCGCGATCCAGGAAGACCGGACCGTCGAGGAACTCCAGCTCGATCGCACCGAACATGCCGACATAGTCGCCTTCGGTCGGGAACAGCGGCTTCTCGACGGCGCGCAGCGCGTCGATGGCCACGGCGGGGGCGGCCACGAGCCCGCCGAAGAGGGCCGGTTCGCGATACTCCGGAAGGGGCTCGGTCACGCCCTCCAGCCGCCGGAGGGCCGTCACGCTGTCCAGGCGGCTGGCGACGTGATGAACCGCATCCCCGACCCGGGAGGACCCAAGGATCCGAAGGTCCGTCGCGGGCCGCTGCTGGGCGACCCGCCGCCGAAGGGCGGAGTCGAGGTCCTCTCCGCCGGCCCAGGCTGTGCCCTCGCAGACGCGGACGCCTTCAGGGGTCTCCATCCAGGCGGGCGCCCGGCGGACTCCGGTGGCGAGGGTCTCGGCCGTCCCGACGAAGGCCTGGACGGGTTCGCCATCCGTGGTGGCGGTGATGAAGTGCAGGGAGAGCCCCCCGCGCCGCCGCCAGTCATCACCGAACCGCGCCAGCATCAGGGGGGGGAACTGCTCGAAGTGGATGTTTCCCGCCACAGTCCCGCCCCGGAACCCGAGGGTCTGGGCCGTCGCGTCGTCATGGATGGACCCTGCGGCGTCGCGCGAGAGGTTGACCGGCCGGCGGACAGGCCCCGCCAGCACGCCGTCCCGCTCCTCGAAGGTAAAGGCCTCAGTCTCCACGCCCGCCTCCCTTGACCACCGCCCGAACGCGGACTTTATTGACGAAAGATACAATACTCCATGAGCGCACGTCCATGAATCTCAGCCTGTCGGACGACGAAATCCGCTTCCGGGATGAGGTCCGCGCCCTGGTCAGGGCGACCTTTCCGCCACCGGAGCGCTATGACGGGGGACGGGACCATGAGCGCCGCTGGCACAGGGCTCTCCTGGACCGGGGCTGGGCGGCCAACAAGTGGCCTACGCAATTCGGCGGCCCCGGATGGACCCCCACCCAGAACTTCATCTGGGAGCGTGAGGTCACCGCCGCCGGCCTGCCGCCCCAGGTCGGGGGCATGGGCATGGGCATGCTGGCGCCCATCCTCTTTGCCTACGGATCCCCTGAGCAGCAGGCCCGCTTCCTGCCTGACATCCTCGATGACCGGGTCCGGTGGTGCCAGGGCTACTCCGAGCCGGAGGCCGGCTCCGACCTCGCCTCGCTCCGGACGCGGGCCGTCCTCCACGGGGATCACTATGTCGTGGACGGCGAGAAGGTCTGGACCAGCGGCGCCCATCGCGCCGACTGGATGTTCTGCCTCACCCGCACTTCGGACGAGCCCAAACGGCAGGCCGGGATAACCTTCCTGCTGCTCGACATGCGCGCGACGGGCGTGACCGTCCATCCGATCATCTCCATCGATGGCAGGCACATGTTCAACCGGGTTACCCTGGACGGCGTCCGGGTCCCGGTGGAGAACCGGGTGGGCCGGGAAGGGGAGGGGTGGACGGTCGCCAAGGGCCTCCTGACCCACGAGCGGACCGGCCAGGCCTTCGTCTCCCTCTCCACTGACCTGTCGCGCCGGATCCGCGAGGCCGGGCAGGTGCAGGACGGATCGGAGGGCGCCGGCCTGCTCGACGACCCGGGATTTGCGGGTCGCCTCGGCTGGGCCGAGATCGAGCTGCAGGCCCTGGCCATCACCGAGTTGCGGACCCTGTCCGAGGTCGCGGCCGGCGGGGCGCCCGGGGCGCAGTCCTCGACCCTCAAGCTCAAGGGCACGGACATCGTCCAGCGCATGACGGAGTTCTTCGTCGAGTGCGCCGGGCCCTACGCCGCGCCCTGGTTCCCGGAGGCCTCCGGCGCGGACCCGCTGGACATCGGACCGGCCTGGGCGCGGCCGGAAGTCGTGCGCTACCTCGAGGGCCGGGCGGCCAGCATTGCGGGGGGCTCCGACGAGGTCCAGCGCAACATCATCGCCAAGCAGGTCCTGCGCCTCTAGGGCGCGCCGGTCGGCGGAGCGGCTCGGGGATGAGTCGATCCTGCCCTCGACTCCTCTGGAACCCCGGCCTAGCCTTCCCGCAAGAGAACGGGAGGCGTCGCCATGGCCGAGGGCTTCATCCTCGAGATTCCGGAGCAGGTGGGGCAGCCGGTGGCGGCCCGGCGCACGCCGCAGGCGAGGACCCACGACTGGCCGGCGGGCACACGGATCATCTCCGCCGACAGCCACATGCTGGAGGCCGACCTCTGGGTCGACCGCTTCCCCGCGCACCTGCGCCACGCCGCGCCGCGCATGGTCTTCAGGGACGGCGGCTGGGATCTCTCGATCAACGGCCGGTCCATGACGCCGAACCCCGTCGCCCGGCACCTGTGCGATGCGCTGGAGTGCTATCCCGGCCTGACCAGTGTCGAGGCCCGGCTCAAGGACCTGGACGTGGAAGGAGTCGAGAAGGAGCTGATCTTCCCGCAGCGCCTGTTCGGCCTGATGATGTTCGGCGAGATCGAGCACAGGGAGCACGTCTTCGGCGCCTACAACGAACACATCAGCGAGATGTGCGCCAAGGCGCCTGGCCGGCTCTATCCGGTGATGATCCCCGGCTACTGGGAGCCGGAGGCGGCGAAGGAGAGTGTCACCCGCTGCGTGGAGTTGGGCGCCCGCTGCCTGATGGTTCCCATCAAGCCGGGCAAGTTCGCTGACGGCCGGAC
The DNA here is from genome assembly GCA_903842425.1 of uncultured Alphaproteobacteria bacterium. Classification (GTDB taxonomy): domain Bacteria; phylum Pseudomonadota; class Alphaproteobacteria; order Caulobacterales; family Caulobacteraceae; genus Phenylobacterium. The sequence goes on from CAIMLY010000379.1 coordinate 18,947, forward strand.
CATCCAGTACAACCACCCGCGCATGGATCCCTTGTGGGAGGCCATCCAGGACTCCGGCCTGCCGCTCGCCTTCCACATCGGCGAGGCCATCCCGACGGCCGAGGCCGGCGCCGTGGGGGTCTCGGTACTGACCCAGATGCAGGGCTTCCGGCAGAACTGGGCCCAGCTCACCTTTGGCGGCGTCTTCGACCGGTTCCCGGGGCTGAAGGCGGTGTTCGTCGAGGCGGGGCTGGCCTGGGTGGCGTCCATGCTCCACGACGCCGACATGATCTACAACAGCTTCCCGACCTCGGTGTCGCCGAAGCTGGCCCACCCGCCCAGCTGGTACTGGCGGGCCAACTGCTACGCCACCTTCATGACCGACCCGGTGGGGCTCGAGCTCCTGCACCGCATCGGGCCGGAGACCTGCCTGTGGTCGTCCGACTATCCCCACCAGGAAAGCACTTTCGGCTACACCCGCAGCGCCATCGACGCGGTGTTCCGGGCCTGCGGCGTGGAGGACGCCCAGAAGATCGTCGGCGGGAACGCCCTGGCGCTTTTCAGGATGGACGCCCCGTGAGCCCGGACCTCGCCGGAACCTACGCGCGGGACGGCGTCGTTCTCCTGCCCGGGGCCCTCGACGCCGGGGCCCTCGCCCAGGCGGAGGCGGCATGGGCCTGGAGCCTCGCCAACCCCGGTCCCCTGGCCTCCCGGATTCCCTCCCGGAACTCTGACGCCCTCTTCTACCAGGACCTTTACAATCCGGAGGTCCTGACGGGCTACCGGGCCATGCTGGAAGCCTCGCCGCTCCCGGCCCTCCTTTCCGGCCTCTGGGGCGGCGGCCCATGCTGGTTCATGTACGAGCAGGTCTTCCTGAAGGAGGGTGGCGAGGCGCGTCGGACCCCCTGGCACCAGGACAGCTCCTACCTGGCCGTGGCGGGAGATCAGTTGGCGGTGGCGTGGATTACCTTCGATCCCTGTTCTGCGGCCGACTCCCTGGAGTTCGTGCCCGGCTCGCACCGGGGCCAGCTCTACAATGGCTCGCGCTTCGACGTCGACGACGACACCCTGCCGACCCACCCCCGGTCCTCGCTTCCGGTCCTGCCCGACATCGAGGCGGCGAGGGACGCGTGGGAGATCGTCAGCTTCGCCGTGGAGCCCGGCGACGTGGTCATGTTTCACCCGCAGGTCCTGCATGGCGGGGCGCCGACCCACCCGGGGACCCGCCGGCGCACACTGACCCTCAGGTTCTTTGGCGAGGATGCGGTCTACGACCCCCGGGAGGGCGGCGCCGGGCCGCGGGTGGCGGGTTTTCATGAACGCATGAGGGCGGGAGATCCCTTCCGGGATCCCGGATTCCTGAGACTGGCCTGACGCCTTGCCTGAACGGGCCAGTATTGTAATACAAGTCAATAAAAGGGGACCAGGCCCTGCGGCCTTGCGGGAGGAGAAGAGATGAACCCATACCCGTCGGGCGATGGTGAAAGCCTCGCCGCCCAGCGCGCCTATCTCGAGGCCAACACCGGCATCCGCGGCCTGGAGATCCTCGAGCCCCGGGACGTTGCGCACGCCGCCGAACTCTTTCGCCGGGATGGCTTCGTGGTCATCGCCAACGCCCTGGAAAGCGACCAGGTCGACTTCCTGGCGAAGGGTTGCCATGAGG
>CAIMLY010000380.1 GCA_903842425.1 uncultured Alphaproteobacteria bacterium
AAGATGTACAAGCAGAAGGGCACCGGCGGCGCCCGCCACGGCTCGCGTCGTGCGGCCCAGTTCGTCGGCGGCGCGAAGGCCCACGGTCCCGTGGTCCGCAGCCACGCCTTTGACCTGCCCAAGAAAGTCCGGGCCATGGCCCTGCGCCACGCCCTGTCTTCCAAGGCCCGCACCGGCGACCTGGTTGTCCTGGACAGCCTCGCGCTGGCCGACGCCAAGACCGCGGCCCTCCGGGCCTCGCTCGGCAAGATCGGCCTGGTCAACGCCCTGGTGATCGGTGGGCCCGAGGTGGACGGCAACTTCCGCCTCGCCGCCCGCAACATCCCGAACCTGGATGTGCTGCCCAACGCCGGCCTCAACGTCTACGACGTGCTCCGTCGCCGGACCCTGGTCCTGACCAAGGACGCGGTCGAGGCGATCAACGCCCGCTTCGCCGAGAAGGAGGCCGCCTGATGGCCATCCCCTCCGCCCGTCACTACGACACCATCCTGTCGCCGGTGATCACCGAGAAGGCGACCCTGCTGTCTGAGCAGAACAAGGTGGTCTTCCGCGTCGCCAGCGACGCCAGCAAGGACGAGATCGCGGCGGCTGTCGAGGCGCTGTTCAAGGTCTCGGTGACCAAGGTCAACACCCTGAACGTGAAGGGCAAGACCAAGCGTTTCCGCGGCCGCGAAGGTCGGCGGTCCGACGTCAAGAAGGCTGTCGTGACCCTGGCCGAAGGCCAGTCCATCGACATCACCACGGGGCTCTGAGACGATGGCTCTGAAGCAGTACAATCCGACTTCGCCCGGCCGCCGCACCCTGGTGCTGATCGACCGGTCCGAGCTCCACAAGGGGCGTCCCGAGAAGTCCCTCGTCGAAGGTCTGACCAAGACCGGCGGTCGGGGCGGCGGCGGTCGCATCGCCGTGCGCTTCCGCGGCGGCGGCGCCAAGCGCCTCTACCGCAAGGTGGATTTCAAGCGCCGCAAGTTCGACGTCGCCGGTACGGTCGAGCGGATCGAGTACGATCCCAACCGCACGGCCTTCATCGCCCTGATCCGCTATGCGGACGGGGAGGCGGCCTACATCCTGGCCCCGCAGCGCCTCAAGGCCGGCGACCAGGTCATCGCCGCCGAGCGCGCTGACGTGAAGCCGGGCAACGCCATGCCTCTGCGCGCCATGCCCATCGGGTCGATCATCCACAACATCGAGCTGAAGCCTCTCAAGGGCGGCCAGATCGCTCGTTCGGCCGGGGCCTACGCCCAGCTGGTCGGGCGTGACGCCGGCTATGCCCAGATCCGCCTCAACTCCGGCGAGCTGCGCATGGTCCCGGACGGCTGCATGGCCACGGTCGGTGCGGTCTCCAATCCGGACCACATGAACGAGGTCCTGGGCAAGGCCGGCCGTTCGCGGCACAAGGGGCGTCGTCCCCACGTCCGCGGCGTCGCCATGAACCCGGTCGACCACCCGCACGGCGGCGGCGAAGGCCGCACCTCGGGCGGCCGTCACCCGGTCACGCCCTGGGGCAAGCCGACCAAGGGGTCGCGCACCCGCACCAACAAGGCGACGGATAAGTTCATCATCCGCTCGCGTCACGCCCGGAAGGCTCGCTGATCCATGACCCGTTCCGTCTGGAAAGGACCGTTCGTCGACGGTTACCTGCTCAAGAAGGCGGAGGCCGCCCAGGTCTCTGGCCGCAAGGACGTCATCAAGACCTGGTCGCGCCGCTCGACCATCATGCCGCAGTTCGTCGGCCTGACCTTCGGCGTGCACAACGGCCAGAAGCACGTGCCTGTTCTCGTCTCCGAGGACATGGTTGGCATGAAGCTCGGCGAGTTCGCCCCCACCCGGTATTTCCCGGGCCATGCGGCGGACAAGAAGGCCAAGAGGAAGTAGGCATGTCCCAGCCGTCCAATCCCCGCCGCCTGAAGCCCGCCGAGGCCATGGCCAAGGCCACCACCCTGAGGGTCAGCCCCCGCAAGCTGAACCTGGTGGCCCAGTCCATCCGTGGCCTGAAGGTGCAGCGTGCGCTCAATGAGCTCGAGTTCAGCCACAAGCGGATCGCCCGCGACGTGCGCAAGGCCCTCTACTCGGCCATCTCGAACGCCGAAAACAACCACAACCTCGACATCGACTCCCTGGTCGTCGCCGAGGCCTACGTGGGCAAGAACCTGGTGATGAAGCGTTTCGCGGCCCGCGCCCGCGGCCGTGCATCCCGCATCCAGAAGCCTTTCAGCGAGATCACGATCGTGGTCCGCGAACTCGGTGAGGCCGCCTGATGGGTCAGAAAGTCAATCCTGTCGGGCTTCGCCTCGGCGTCAACCGCACCTGGGACAGCCGCTGGTTCGCCGATGGCGCCGACTATGGTCGTCTGCTCCACGAGGACCTGCGGGTCCGGGCCGAGCTGAAGAAGCGTCTCTACCAGGCTGGCGTCAGCCGGATCATCATCGAGCGGCCGCACAAGAAGTGCCGGATCACCATCTATGCCGCGCGCCCCGGCGTGATCATCGGCAAGAAGGGCGCGGACATCGAGAAGCTGCGCAAGGACGTGGCGGCGATCACGGGCGGCGAGGTCCACCTGAACATCGTCGAGATCCGCAAGCCTGAGGCGGACGCCCAGCTGATCGCCGAGAACATCACCTCGCAGCTTGAACGCCGGATC
>CAIMLY010000381.1 GCA_903842425.1 uncultured Alphaproteobacteria bacterium
GGGTCGGGGTTGCCGTTGGGTCCCTGCGGGTTGACGTAGATCAGGCCCATCTGGACGGCCCCGAGAGGCTGGGCCAGTTCCCGGTCGCCGGAATAGCGGCTGTCGCCCAGCCACTCGGCCTCCGGACCCCAGTTGATGTCCTCCTCGGGCTCCCAGATGTCGGCTCGTCCGCCTGCGAAGCCAAAGGTCGCAAAGCCCATGGACTCCAGGGCGACATTGCCGGCCAGGATCATCAGGTCAGCCCAGGACAGGCTGTTCCCGTACGTCTTCTTGATCGGCCACAGCAGGCGGCGGGCCTTGTCGAGGTTGCCGTTGTCTGGCCAGGAGTTGATGGGGGCGAACCGCTGGTTGCCGGTCCCGGCCCCGCCCCGACCGTCAGAGATCCGGTAGGTGCCCGCGCTGTGCCAGGCCATGCGGATGAACAGCGGGCCATAGTGACCCCAGTCCGCTGGCCACCAGTCCTGGGACTCGGTCATCAGGGCGTGGAGGTCCTTCTTGACCGCCGCCAGGTCGAGGTCCCGGAACGCCCGGGCGTAGTCGAAGCCCGGATCCATGGGATCGGTCCTGGCGGAGTGCTGGCTGAGGATCTTCAGGTTGAGCCGGTTGGGCCACCACTCTGCATTGGACTGCATCTTCGCGGTGGTCCGGCCGCCATGGCCGAACGGGCACTTGCCTTCAGGAGATGACATGTCGCTTCCCTTTCCTCTGCCGCCCCGGGATCCGGGCCGTCGTGGAACTTAGGTAGGAACGGGGAGACGATTGGGCAAATCGATTGTTCTCATCCTGCCCATTGCTTCCCTCGATATCAGGGAGGGCCGCCGATGCCCGTCACCTCCCGGGACAGGGCCCAGAGCCGTTCGGCGCTGCCGGGATCCAGGGCGTGGGGCATCACCCCCACAAACGGGGCCTCGGCGGTCCAGGGCGCGGCCTCGGCGCAGTTCTCGAGGTAGAGGCCGCCCTTCCCTTCAAGCTCCGGGCCCACGGCGGCCCAGACGCTGGTGGACGCGCCCTGCTCCGGGGTCTTGAAGCCGTCGCGGACGGCGCCCGTCTCGGGATCGATCCAGCCCATGGCCACCATCTCGGCCCGCTCCATGTGCCTTTGCAGGGGCGTCATGATGCCGCCGGGCATCACCGCATTGGCGGTCACCCCGCGGCCGGCGAACCTCTTGTGGAATCCGACCGCGAACAGGCTGTTGGCGGTCTTGGCCTGGCCGTAGCTCTCCCACTTTTCATAGGGGCGGGACCGGTAGTTGGGGTCGTCCCAGTGAATGTCCGAGCGCCTGTGGCCGATCGATGACAGGCTCACCAGTCGGGACGCCGCCCCGGACTTCCGGGCCCCGGCCTCCAGGGCGGGCGCCAGCAGGACGCTGAGCAGGAAGTGCCCGAAATGATTGGTCCCGATCTGCATCTCAAGTCCGTCCGCCGTGCGGTCCAGCGGGCAGGCCATGACGGCGGCGTTGTTGACCAGGAGGTCGAGCGGCCGATCCCCCCATCGCGCGGCAAGGTCGCGGACCGAGGCGAAGCTGGACAGGTCCAGCATCTCGAACCGGGCGCCAGGGCCGCTGGCCGTCCGGTTGATGTCCGCTGCGGCGGCGGCGGCGAGGTCCGGCTTGCGAGCGGCGATGATGACCTCCGCCCCGGCCTCGGCGAGGGCGCGTGCCGTCTCGATGCCGATCCCGGTGGCCGCTCCCGTGACCATGGCCGTGCGGCCGGTGAGATCGTGGCCGGCGATGACCTCGCGGGCTGTGCTGAAGGCGCCAAAGGGCGAAGTGATCCGGTCGGGCATGGGATGTCTCATGGAAGGGCGAGGAACACCGGGAAGCGGCGCGCCGCCGTCCGGGAGCGTGACATGCCGGGGCCGCCGCCGTCCATCCTCAGCCGCCCTGGCGACTTCCCACGCTTTCCATCTGGCCGGGCTCGTGTTTGCATTCCCGAAACGGGAGGGAATGGTCATGGGCAGGCTCTGGTGCGGGGATCGCGAGACCACGGCGGAGGCCATCCGCGAGCGGGCCCTCAGGGCGGCGGCCGGCCTTGAGAGCCTGGGCGTCCGCGAGGGCGACGCCGTCGCCTTCTGCCTGCGCAACGGGTTCGCCTTCTTCGAGGTCGGCCAGGCGGCGGGCGCCCTGGGGGCCTTCCCGGTGGCCGTGAACTGGCACTGCACCCTCGACGAGGCGGATTATGTCCTCAAGGACTGTGGCGCCCGGGTCCTGGTCATCCACGCCGACCTGCTCGCCTCCCTGCGCCCGGCGGTCCCGGAGGGCGTCCGGGTCATCAGCGTCCGAACCCCGCCGGAGGTCGCCGCCGCCTACGGCCTGCCGCCGGAGGCCGGCTCGGTGGCCCCGGGGGACCTGGAGTGGGGATCCTGGCTGGAGGGCTTCGAGCCCTGGTCCGGCGACGCCCGCCGGGCGCCCAGCACCATCATCTACACCTCAGGCACGACGGGGCGGCCCAAGGGCGTCAAGCGCGGCGTGGCGAGCGACGAACAGGCCCAGGCTTCCACGGCCATGCTGCTGAGGTCCTATGGCTACGCCGACTGGGTGGACCGCCCCCATGAGATCGTCACCGCCGTGGTCGGGCCGATCTATCATTCGGCGCCCAACGCGCACTCCAATGTCTCTGTGAACATCGGAGCGAACGTCGTGGTCATGCCGCGGTTCGATCCCGAGGCCCTGCTGGGCCTGATACAGGAAAAGCGGATCACCCACCTGAACATGGCGCCGATCATGTTCAACCGCCTGGTCAAGCTGCCGCAGGCGGTGCGGGACCGCTACGACCTGTCGTCCCTGCGCTTCGTGGCCCACGCCGCCGCCCCGGTCTCGCCGCCGGTGAAGCGCGAGATGATCGAATGGTGGGGCCCGGTGATCAACGAGTACTATGGCTCCACCGAGATGGGGAACGTCACCTTCTGCAACGCAGAGGAGTGGCTGGCCCACCCGGGGACGGTCGGCAAGCCCATGCCCAACGCCGTCGTCCGCGTGGTCGATGCAGAGGGAAACGACTGTCCGGTCGGCGTCCCCGGGGAGGTCCTTGGCCGCAACCTCGGCTCCGTGGACTTCACATACCATGGCGATGACGCCAAGCGGCGCAGGGCGGAGAAGTTCGGCCTGATCTCGCCGGGGGACATCGGCTACTTCGACGCTGACGGCTTCCTGCACCTCTGTGACCGCAGTTCCGACATGGTGATCAGCGGCGGGGTCAACATCTACCCGGCCGAGATCGAGGCCATTCTCCTGAAGATGCCCGGCGTGGCCGACTGCGCGGTCTTCGGCATTCCCGACGACGAGTACGGCGAGGCCCTCTGCGCCGTGGTCCAGCCCCAGGCCGGCCAGGAGATTGACCCCCAGGAAGTGAAGCTCTGGATCCGCGGCCAGTTGGCCGGGTTCAAGGTCCCCCGGGAGGTTGAGTTCAGCGACGCCCTGCCCCGCGAGGACTCCGGGAAGATCTTCAAGCGCAAGCTGCGCGAGCCCTGGTGGGCAGGCCGCGAGCGGCGGATCTGAGGCTCAGGGCGTCACGATCCCGAACCAGAGGTCGAACCGGTCCAGCACCGACAGCAGAGCGGCCAAGGCCGCCTCGCCAGGCTGGCCGTCCGCGACGTCCTTCAGTTCGGCGGCGCCGAGGACCAGGTCGATCAGCTGGTCACGGCTGAGGGCGACCTCGGGCGCGCCCTCTCCCGCCCGATGGTGCAGGACAGCATTCTCGACCTTCAGGGTGAAGACCCCATCCCCGCCGGTGAAGCGGACGGTCAGGTCGAGGTCCAGGGCGCCTGCAGCCTCGCCGTTGAGGCGCACCGAGAGGCTGTCCAGCAGGCTTTCCGCGGGCAGGTTCCGCAGCTGCCCGGGCGCGGCCTGCCGAGGGATCGGCGAGGCCGGGATCGGGACCCGCAGCTCCTGGGCGCCGGTCAGGTAGAAGTCCCGCCACGGACCCGATTCCGACTGGTACCCCATCTGTTCGAGGAGGTCGGCCTGCAGGGCGCGGGCCTCGGCGTTGTCCGGATCGGCGAAGACCAGGTGGTTCAGAACCTGGGCGCCCCATCGATAGTCGCCCTCGGCCTGGGCGCGCCGGGCCTCGTCAATCACCGCCTTTGCGCCCCCCATGGCGCTCACATAGCGCTTCCCGGTCTCGACGGGCGGGTGGGGGTTGAGGTGGGCCGGATTGCCGTCGAACCACCCCAGGTAGCGCTGGTAGACCGCCTTGGCGTTGTGGCTGACCGTCCCGTAGAAGCCGCGGGTGTACCACTCCGAGGCGAGGGTCGGCGGAAGACGGAGGACCTCGGCGATCTCGGGCGCGTTGTAGCCGTGGTTAGCCAGCCGCAGGGTCTGGTCGTGGATGAACTTGTAGAGGTCACGCTGCTTGCGCAGGAAGACGTCGATCTCTCCCCCGCCCCAGCGCGGCCAGTGGTGGCTGGCGAACATGACCTCGGCCTCGCGGCCGAAGAGGTCCCGGGCCTCGTCGATGTAGCCGCTCCAGGACTTGGCGTCGCGGACCTGGGCGCCCCTGGGCGTATAGATGTTGTGCAGGTGGCAGGTGCAGTTCTCGGCCATGCAAAGGGCCCGGAACCTGGGGAAGTAGAAATTCATCTCGGCCGGCGCCTCGGCGTCGGGCGTCACCTGGAAGACGATCTCGACCCCGTCCACGACCAGCCGCTCACCGGTGCGGGAAATGGAGACCGTCGGGGGCACGAGGGCCACCTTGCCGCCGGACACGCCCTTGCCGAGCCCGGAGTCCACGTGGCCCTGGGGGTCCTTCCAGAGCAGGGCGCCATACATGTAGGTCGCCCGGCGGCTCATGGCGTTGCCGGCCAGGACGTTCTCGCTGACGGCCTCCTTGAGGAAGCCCTCGGGAGCGATGATGGGCAGGCCCGCCTCGATCTCCTCAGGTGAGGCTACGCCCAGGATCCCGCCGTAATGATCCACGTGGCTGTGAGTGTAGATCACCGCACTCACCGGCCGCTCACCCCGGTGCGCCCGCATCAGCTCCAGGGCCGTCCTCGCCGGCTGGGCCGAGGTCAGCGGGTCGATGACGATGTAGCCGGTCTCACCCTCGACGAAGGTGATGGTGGAGATGTCGAAGCCGCGGACCTGGTAGACCCCAGGCGTCACCTCGAAGAGACCGTGGATGCCGTTCAGGCGGGCCTGGCGCCAGAGCCCGGGGTGGACCGTCGGCGCCGGCGCCTCGTCCTCCAGGAAGGCGTAGGGCTTCAGGCTCCAGGCGCCGGGGATGTCGGCGTCGGGGATGGTGGCGATGAAGCCGCGCCGGGCCAGGCGGAAGTCCCCACCATCCTCCGGGGGCAGGGTCGCGCGGGCTGCCTCGAGGGCGGCGCGGGTGGCGGGGCTGGCGTCCTTGCGGTCGAGGCTGGTCATCGGCGTTCTCCTGGATCGCCAATTAGCCCCGGGATCGCCCCAGACCAAGCCTCATCACTCAAGCACAATCGGGCTACAGAAATGTGTGTCTGGGGTCCTTGAAAGGCCCAGACGATAGACCAGTTCCTTTTTCAGGATCGGCGGACACAAAGGCGTCTCGCTCCAATGGAGGAAAGCCGAATGGTGGAACAGGCATGACATCCCGGGTCCCGATCGAGGCTTACAGGACAGTCAGCGAGGATCCGGCGAGGGCCACGGCCCTGCCCGGCGCCGCCTATACCGATCCCTTGGTCTTCGCCGCCGAGGGCAAGAGGGTGCTTCGGGCGGGTTGGCTTCCGGTGGCCCGTCTGGACCAGTTGGCCAACGAGGGGGACTATGCCTGCACAGATGTGGCCGGCGCACCCGTGGTCGCCCTGCGCGACGGGGCTGGAACGCTCAGGGTCCTGTCCGCTGTCTGCCGGCACCGGGGCATGCCCGTCGTGACCGGCGAGGGAAGGACCGATGTCCTGACCTGTCCCTATCATCTTTGGCGCTACGGACTTGACGGGGCGCTCCTGTCCGCGCCGGCGATGCGGGGCTCAGAGGTGTTCAGTCCCAAGGACTGCCGTCTTCCTGAACTGCGTTCAGAGGCCTGGGGCGGGTGGCTCTGGGTCAACGCGGACGGCGGGGCGGGTCCGCTGTCGGAGTCGCTCCTCACCTTATCTGACCGCCTGGCGCCCCTGGCCCCCGGGAAGATGACAACGGTCGGCGTGATCGAGATGGAGTCGCCCTGGAACTGGAAGGTGATGGTCGAGAACTTCCTCGAATCCTACCACCACATCGGTCCTCACGCCCGCTCACTCCAGTTGACACACCCCGGGCTGGGAACCTTCGAGGGCGACGGTAGCGACGCCTTCACCCTCCTCGAGAATCCTCCGGCCGCCCCCGAGGGCCATGGATTCGTGGTCGCGTGCGTCTTTCCCATCGGACTTATGTTCTTCACCGAAGATGAAGCCTCAGTGGGGGCCTGGTACCAGATGGACCGCCTTCAGCAGGATCGCTTCCGGTTGCGCATCCACCTCCTGGCGTCGCCAGACCTCGCTGGCCTTTCCGGCTTCGCCGAGGGCTACAGGGAGCAGGTCGCGGCGGTCCACGCAGAGGACATCGCCGTCTGTGAAGGCGTCCAGTCCGGCGTCTCGAGTCCGGATTACCGACCAGGCCCCCTGAGTCCTCTGGAGCGGCCGCTGTGGCGCTTTCACCAGCACCTGGCAAGGCGGATGGCCGGCGATTGACGGAAGCGTCCGACGGGCGGTTTTCTTTTCCCGGGCGGTGCGCCATATGGATTGCGACGGGTCGAAGGCCGGGATCGCGCCACGCCCCCTGGGAGGAGAGACGAGTTGCATTATCAGGAACTGAAGACGGCCTGGGATGAACTGACCGCGCCGGGCGCCCCCTTCGAGCTCATGGTCCAGGAGGTCCGCGGCGCGCCGCTGCGGGTCTACAAAAATGCGCCGCCAAATGTCCGCGCCGTCTGGCTTTCCACAGCCACCTTCGCGGACCGCACCTATCTCGTCTACGAGGACGAGCGGATCACCTATGGCGAGGCGCACCGGCTGGTCGCCAGCACCGCCAACTGGCTCCTCGCCCGCGGCGTCAAGCGCGGCGACCGCGTGGCCATCGCCATGCGGAACTTCCCCGAGTGGATGCTGATCTACTGGGCCTGCGTCTCCATCGGCGTGACCGTGGTCGGCATGAACGCCTGGTGGACCGCCGAGGAAATGTCCTACGGCTTCAAGGACGCCCAGCCCAGGGTCGCCTTCGTCGATCCCGAACGCATGGCCCGGATCGCGGAGAGGCCGGACATGGTCGCCGGGGTGACCCTGGTCGCCGTCCGGGCTCCCGCGGCCGAAGGCTATGTCCCCTGGGCCGAGGTGCTCGCCACAGGCGGCGACATGCCCGCCGCCGAGATCGACCCGGATGATGACGCCTGCATCTTCTACACCTCGGGCACGACGGGCTTCCCCAAGGGCGCCCAGCTGACCCACCGCGGCTGCGTCGCCAATCTTTTCAACATGATGTTCTCGGGCCAGGCCCAGGCCCTTGCGACCCAGCGCGCCACCGGCGTGGCGCCGGACCCGAATGCGCCCGTCCCGGTCCCGGTGGCCCTGCTGACCACCCCCCTCTTCCATGTGACGGCCAACAACTGCGGCGCCTACGCGACGACGGCGGCGGGCGGGACCATGGTCCTGATGTACAAGTGGGACGCCGGCGAGGCCCTGCGGATCATCGAGGCCGAGAAGGTCACGTCCATGAGCGGCGTGCCCACCATGGCCCGGGAGGTCATCACCCACCCCGACTTCGCCAGCCGCGACACCTCAAGCCTGCTGAGCCTCGGCGGCGGCGGCGCCCAGTTGCCACCGGACCTTGTCCAGAAGATCGATTCCCAGGTGAAGACGGCCCGGCCGAACACCGGCTACGGCATGACCGAGACCTGCGGGATCATCACGGCGATCGCCGCAGACTTCTTCGTGGACCGGCCCGACAGCGCCGGCCCCGCCATGCCGGCCTTCGAGGCGCGGTGCGTCGATGACGACGGCAACACGGTCCCGCTGGGCCAGGTCGGAGAACTCTGGGTCCGGGGCTCCCCTGTCATCAAGGGCTACATCAACCGGCCCGAAGCCACCGCCGAGACGATCACCGACGGCTGGCTGCACACCGGCGACATCGCCCGCATGGACGGGGATGGCTTCATCTACATCGTCGACCGCAAGAAGGACATGGTCCTGCGGGGCGGCGAGAACATCTACTGCGCGGAGGTGGAGGCCAACCTCTACCGGCATCCCGCCGTGGCGGAGTGCTCGGTCTTCGGCGTGCCGGACGAGCGCCTCGGCGAGGAGGTCGGGGTCGCCCTCGTGCTCCGGCCGGGCCATTCGGCCACGCCGGACGAGCTGCGTGGGCACTGCGCCTCTATCGCCGCCAAGCACAAGGTGCCGCGGTACATCTGGATCCGCGAGGAGGCCCTGCCCCGGAACGCCAGCGGCAAGTTCCTCAAGCGCGAGCTGAGGGACACCCTGAAGCTCGAAGACGCAGGCTGAGCTCCATGATCCGGCGCGCTCCCGGCCGCCTGGCCGTCGTCGTCCTCGCCCTCGCGCTGGGCGCGGGCGCCGCGGTCGCGGGTCCGGGGCAGCACTCCCTGCCCCAGCCCGAACCCCTGCCCCCGCCCATTGGTGCGCCGAGGGACGTGGCCTATCCGGGGACCCTGAAGCTGCAGGTCGACGCCACGGACCTGGAGCGCCGGATCTTCCGCGTGCGACAGACCGTGCCCCTGGCCGGTTCGGGGCCTGTCACACTGCTTTACCCGCGCTGGCTGCCCGGCAAGCACCAGCCGGCGGCCCAGGTGGAGCACCTGACGGGACTCACCATCACCTCGGGCGGCCGGAAGGTGGCCTGGCGCCGGGATCCCGTCGAGATCTCCGCCTTCCACGTCGACCCACCGCCGGGCGCCAGGTCCCTGGACCTGGAGTTCCAGTTCGTCTCGGCCAACACCTCCGGGCAGGGCCGGATGGTCATGACGCCCTCGATGATGAACGTGCAGTGGAACAGCATGGCCCTGTACCCGGCCGGCTGGTTCACCCGCAGGATCCCCATCGAGGCCAGCATCCGCCTTCCGGCGGGTTGGGGTTATGGCGTGGCCCTGGATACGGCGTCCAGCCGGGACGGCCTGGTCACCTTCAAGCCAGTCAGCTTCGAGACCCTTGTGGACTCCCCCATGTTTGCGGGCCGCTGGTTCAAGCGGATCGACCTGGATCCCGGCGGACGCTCGCCGGTCTTCCTCAATATGGTGGCGGACGAGGCCGCCAGCCTGGAGATGACCCCGGAACAGCTCCAGGCCCACAGGAACCTGGTCGTCCAGGCAGACCGCCTCTACGGCGCCCGGCATTTTGACCGCTACGACTTCCTCCTGGCCCTGACCAACGAGATGGGTGGGATCGGGCTCGAGCACCACCGGTCAAGCGAGAACGCGGTCTCCCCGGCCTATTTCACCGGCTGGGACCGGACGGCCCCCGAACGGGACCTCCTGCCCCACGAGTACACCCACTCCTGGAACGGCAAGTACCGGCGCCCCGCCGAACTCTGGACCCCGACCTTCAATACGCCCATGCGCGACGGCCTGCTCTGGGTCTACGAGGGCCAGACGCAGTACTGGGGTCATGTCCTCGCGGCCCGTTCCGGACTGGTCAGCCGGCAGGACGCCCTGGACTCCCTGGCCATGACCGCCGCCGCCTACCAGAACCGGATCGGCCGGACCTGGCGGCCCCTGGCGGACACCACCCTGGATCCGATCATCGCCCAGCGGCGCCCCCTGCCCTGGGTCAGCTGGCAGCGCAGCGAGGACTACTACTCCGAAGGCCAGCTGATCTGGCTCGAGGTGGACACCCTGCTCCGCGAGAAGTCGGCGGGAAAGACCTCCCTGGATGATTTCGCCCGGGCCTTCTTCGGGGGACGGGATGGCGACTGGGGCGTCCTGACCTATCGGTTCGACGACGTGGTCGCCACGCTGAACCAGCTTCTGCCCATGGACTGGGCGAGCTACCTGCGGGCCCGGGTCGACGAGGTCGCCGTCCGCCCCCCCCTGGATGGGCTTGAGCGCGGAGGATGGAGGCTGGTCTACTCTGAGACGCCGACAGCCTTTTTCAGCGCCAATGAAGCCGACCGGAAGATCACCGACCTGACCTACTCCCTTGGCCTCGTCGTCAACCGCGACGGGGACCTGACGAGCGTCATGTGGGATGGCCCCGCCTTCCGGGCCGGGCTGGCTACCGGAAACAGGATCGTCGCGGTCAATGGCCGGGCCTGGTCGGCGGACCTTCTCCGCACCGCCGTGACAGAAGCCAGGACAGCCGGGAAGGTCGACCTCCTGCTTCGCTCGGGCGATCGTTTCCGCACCGTGTCCATCCCCTGGACCGGCGGCCTGCGGTATCCGCGGCTGGAACGGATTGCGGGGACCCCGGATCGCCTCGGGGACATCCTCGCGCCGCGTCCGTGACGGGTGCGGGCGAGGATCTCCTGGTGGACGCCCGCGGGCACCACTGCCCGGTCCCCACCCTGAGGCTGCGGCGCGCCCTCGAGAGCGCCCTGGGCCGCACGGTCCGGCTGGTTGCGGATGATCCGATGGCGAAGATCGATGTTCCGCATTTTGTCCGCGAAGCCGGCGCCGAACTGGTCGAGGCGACGGAGTCCGCCGGCGTCCTGACCTTCCGGGTGCGACGCCCTCAGGTCTGAGGCGGGGGGCGCTCCAGCCAGGCCTCCACCTCCGTGGCGAGCGCACCGCCGAAGAAGACGGCCTGGACGGACCAGGACAGCCAGATCAGCAGGATCACCACCGCCGTGACCGAGCCATAGGCGGCGCCGAGGCCCTGGCTGGCGTTGACATAGGCCGCCGCGCCCCAGCTGGCGACCAGAGTCAGGCCGGCGGCCGCCAGCGCCCCGGCCCCGGAGGCCCGCCAGAGGACGGGGCGGCTCGACATGGCGAAGCGATAGATGAGGGTCAGGGCCAGGATGAGGCCCCCCCCTGCGCCCAGCCACTGCGCGCCCACGCTTACCAGTTCGAGGCCGAGGGTCCTTGCGGCGACCTCCACGGCGAGGAAGGCGATGGACAGGGCCGGGAGCAGAAGGAAGGCCGCCGCCAGCAGCCCCAGGGCCAGCAGGTTGAACCGGATCAACCCATGGGGCGCATCCTCGTTATGGACGAAGGACAGGCCGGCGATCAGCGCCTTGAAGCCCCGGTGAGCCGCGTAAAGCGCCACCAGGAGGGCCATCCCGCTCTGGGCGGACAGGGCCTGGACGGGCGCATGGGCGAGCCGGCGCAGTTCGCCGGCCACCAGGTCGCGGGCGCCGGCCGGCATGAGGGCGGCGAGGCCTTCCGCCTGCACCGCAGCCGCCTCGGGTGTCGACACCAGGCCGTACAGCCCGACCAGCAACATCAGGCCCGGAAAGGTGGCCAGCATGACGAAGAAGGAGACGCCGCCGACGAAAAGCATCATGTCGCGGCCCCAGAGCCGCCCGAGGCTGCGCCAGAGGATGCCGGTCAAGGGTTGCGCCCTAGCCGTTCAGGGCGCCGTTCCCCCTCAGGGCGGCGAGGTCGGAGTCGGAGAAGCCCCAGTCCTTCAGCGCCTCCTGGTCATGCGCGCCGATGGCCGGCGGCGGGCCCTGGATCGCCCCGGGCGTCTTCGAGAACCTGGGCGCGGGCGCCGGTTGGGTGACCCCGGACACCTCGACAAAGGTCTGTCGGGCAACATTGTGCGCATGCTTCGGCGCTTCATCCAGGTCGAGGACCGGCGCAAAGCAGACGTCGGTGGCCTCCATCAGCGCGCACCAGTCGTCCTGGGTCTTGGTGGCGATCACGGCGGCGAGCTTGCCCTTCAGGTCCGGCCAGGCGCCGCGGTCCATCTGCGCTTTGAAGGCAGGGTCAGAAATGCCTGTCTTTTCAAGGAGTAGTGCATAGAACTGAGGCTCGATTGAACCGATCGAGACCCACTTTCCGTCCGAACACTGGTAGGTGTCGTAGAAGTGCGCCCCGCCGTCGAGGAGGTTGGAGCGCCGGCTCTCGGTCCAGGCGCCCGAGGCCTTGAAGCCATAGAACATGGCCATCAGCGAGGCCGCACCGTCGCTCATCGCGCAGTCGATCACCTGCCCCTCGCCGGTCTCGCGGGCCTTGATGACGCCGGCCAGGATGCCGAAGGCAAGGTAGAGGGCGCCGCCCCCGAAGTCGCCCACGAGGTTGAGCGGCGGGACAGGCTTGTCCTCGGTGCCGATGGCGTGAAGGGCGCCGGTGATGGCGATGTAGTTCATGTCATGCCCGGCCGCCTGCGCGTAAGGCCCGAACTGGCCCCAGCCGGTCATGCGGCCGTAGACCAGCTTCGGGTTCCGCTTCAGCGCGACGTCAGGACCGAGCCCCAGGCGCTCCATGACGCCCGGGCGGAAGCCTTCGAAGACGACGTCGGCGGTCTCGAACAGCCTGAGGCAGGTCTCGATGGCTGCGGGGTTCTTGAGATCCAGGCCCACCGAGCGCCGGCCGCGGGCGGTGATGTCCGAGGGGCTGCCCCGGCCCTGGCCCTTGCGGTCGATGCGGACCACGTCTGCACCCAGGTCCGAGAGCAGCATGCCGCAGAACGGACCGGGGCCGATCCCGGCGAATTCGATGATCTTGAGGCCGGTCAGGGGTCCCTGGCGCATGTCTGTCTCCCTTGGTTCTTGTCTCTGGACTTTGTCCCCGTGACGCGGGGTCAGGCAAGGTCAGCCGCCGCCGGGCAGCGTCTGGCCGTCGTCGATGGTGATGATGCTGCCGGCGATGGCCCGGGCGGCGGGGCCACAGAGCATCATGAAGGCGGCGTCGAGATCCGTGGCCTCCATCAGGCGACGACGCGGGAAGAGCTTGAGCTGCTTCTGGCCGCCCTCGGTTCCCCACCAGAAGCTGTTGATGTCGGTCTCGATGTAGCCCGGGCAGAGCGCGTTCACAGCGATTCCCCGACGGGACCATTCCCGGGCTAGGCTCCGGGTCAGCATGGACGTGGCGGCCTTGGAGGCGTTGTAGGCTGACAGGCCGGGCAGGACGGTATGGCTGGCGATGGACGCGATGTTGACGATCCTCGCCTCCGCCCGGTCTGCCGCGCCGTTGGCCATCATCAGCCTTGCAGCGGCCTGGGCCGAGAAGAACACGCCGCGTGTGTTGACGGCGAAGGTCCGGTCCCACTCCTCGATGGACAGGTCGATCGCCAGACCCTCGCCTCCGACGCCGGCGTTGTTGATAAGGATGGAGACCGGGCCGAGGGCGGCCTCGACCTCGGCGAAGACCGGGGCGATGGTTTCCGCCTGGGCGACATCAAGGCGAAGGGCCATGGCCGTTCCGCCGGCGCCCGCGATCTCGCCCGCCAGGGTCTCGACCATGTCCAGCCGGCGGGCCGTCAGCGCCACGGCCGCGCCTTCCGAGGCCAGCAACCGGGCGAAATGTCCCCCCAGGCCTCCGGAGGCTCCGGTGATGATGGCGGTTTGACCCGCAAGCACTCCAGCCACGGCCGTCTCCCTGAAAACAGGCTGTCCAGAAACCCCGATTCATCACTATCTATCGCCACGTGTGGCGACGTGTCGCCTCCCATTTTCGGAGCCCGTTTCTGATGGTTCTGCAGGCTCGCCTCCTGATCGCGGCCAGGAACGACGAAATGGCGGGGCCGCTGTCGGAGGGGCTGGACCAGCTGGGCTGGAGGACCCTCACGGCGCGCGGTCCCTACGCTGCGGTGGCCGCCCTCACAGACCTGGGCGTCCAGGCCGTGGTCATCGATCTCGCCGACGGACTGGAGGAGGCCGAGGCCCTGGCCCGCAAGCTGCGCGGACTGGCGGAGCCCCGGCGGATCCCGATCATCGCCATCGGCGGCGGGCGCGGCGTGGCCGCCTCCACCGCCTTCGACCTGCGGCTGGCGGATCCTGTCTATCCCGCCCAGGTGGCTATGCGCCTCGACAGCCTGGTCCGGACGGCGGTGGCGGAGGAAGAGTACCGCCTGCGCCAGGAGACCTTCGCCCGCATGGGAGTCGAACTGGCGGATCCCGAGCTCAGCGACGAGCCCCTCAGGCTCCTGGCCGTCGGCGAGCCGACGCCACAGTTTCTGGGCCTGTCAAATTGCCTGGAGGCGGCGGGCGCCCGGGTTGTGGGGGCCTTCACCAGCTACACCGCCTTTGACTTCCTCCATGAGGCCGACTTCGACACCGTGGTTCTGTGGGGCGGGGACGCCGCCGACAGCGCCATGGCCATCGCCGGGGGCATGCGCCGGAACAGCCGCCTCTATCACATCCCCACCCTCCTCTACATGAAGACCCTCGGGGGCATGACAGCTGCGGAAGCCTATTCCCGGGGCATCTCGGACGTGGCCTCTCAGGAGACGCCCGAGCCCGAGACCGCCTGGCGCGCCCTGGAACTGGCGCGCAGCTACCGTCGGCAGGCGGGGATCCGGGCGGCCCTCGAGAGTGCGCGTTCCCTGAAGTTCATGGATGCAGAGACGGGCCTTTTCACGCGGGAACTCTTCGCCCAGCACCTCTCGCGGCTGGCCGACGCCGCGCCCGTTCGCAACCGTCCCCTGGCCCTCTGCGTCCTGCGGTTGCGCGACACGGAGGAGGTGGCGGAGGCCCGGCGTTCCGGCTGGCTGGAGAAGGCCTTCCCGCAGTTGGGTTCGATGGTGTCCCGGCTCATCCGCGTCGAGGACACTGCGGCCAGGCTGGGCCCCGAGCACTTCGCCGTCGCCCTGCCCGCCACTCCCATCGAGGCGGCCCGCGCCGCCGCGGACAGGATCGCCGCGGTCATCAGCCGTACGGCCTTTGATGGCGGCGAGGGCCGTCCGCCCTTCGTGCTGGAGTTCGACATCGGAACGGTGGAGGTTGGCGGCGGCGCCCAGGTTGACGAGGCCCTCGAGCAGGCCTCCGTGATGGCCGGCTCCGGGAGCGGCGCCTGGGGCTGACCGGGCTCAGGCCGCCAGGTCGGAAAGCACCTTCAGGATCATGTCCGCCGCGCCCAGGCGCTGGGCCGGGGTGTCCCACTCGCCCTTGATCACCACCTTGTTGTCCGGGCGAAGACGCCAGGTGACTGCGTTCTTCTGGATATGCTGGACCAGGCCTGCGGGATTGCCAAAGGCGTCATTGCGGAAGCTGACCACGGCGCCCTTCGGCCCGACGTCGATCTTGGCGACGTTCGCCTGACGACACATGCCCTTGATGCCGACAACCTTGAGCAGCTGGGCGGCTTCAGGCGGCAGGGGGCCGAAACGGTCGATCAGTTCCGCGGCCAGCGCCTCGCGGTCCGAGGCCTGTTCGGCGTCGGACAGGCGCCGGTACAGGGCGAGCCGCACGTTGAGGTCCGGCACGTAGGCTTCCGGGATCAGGACGGCGGCCCCGGTGTTGATCTGCGGGCTCCAGCCCCGGTCAGGCGCCGGGGAGGAGTCGCCCAGGGCCTTCAGCTCGGCGACCGCATCCTCCAGCATCTGCTGGTAGAGCTCGACCCCGACCTCGCGGATGTGGCCCGACTGTTCCTCGCCCAGAAGGTTGCCCCCGCCCCGCTGGTCCAGGTCGTGGCTGGCGAGCTGGAAACCCGCCCCCAGGCTGTCGAGGGACTGCAGGACCTTGAGGCGACGTTCAGCCGCAAGCGTGATCTGCTTTTCCGGCGGCGTGGTCAGGTAGGCGTAGGCCCTGGACTTGGCCCGCCCGACGCGCCCCCTCAGCTGGTAGAGCTGGGCCAGGCCGAACATGTCCGCCCGGTGGATGACGAGAGTGTTGGCCGTGGGGATGTCCAGCCCGCTCTCGACGATGGTGGTCGACAACAGGACGTCATACTCGCCGTCGTAGAAGGCGCTCATCACGGTCTCGATCTGCGTCGGCGCCATCTGTCCGTGCCCGACGACGAACCGGACCTCGGGAACCTGCTCGCGGAGGAAACGCTCGATGTCGGTCAGGTCGGAGATCCGCGGCACGACGTAATAGGCCTGCCCGCCGCGGAACTTCTCCCGCAGCAGGGCCTCGCGCAGGGCCACGGGGTCGAAGGGGGTGACGTAGGTGCGGACCGCCAGCCGGTCGACAGGCGGCGTCGCGATGATCGACATCTCCCGGATGCCGGAAAGCGCCATCTGCAGGGTCCGCGGGATCGGCGTGGCCGTCAGGGTCAGCATGTGGACGTCGGCCCGCAGCTCCTTGAGCTTCTCCTTGTGCTTGACCCCGAAGTGCTGCTCCTCGTCGACGATCACGAGGCCCAGGTGCGAGAACTCCACCTGCTTGGACAGCACGGCGTGAGTGCCGATCACGACCTCGATCTCGCCCTTCTTGAGCCCCTCGCGGGTCTCGGCGGCCTCGCGGGTCGGGGTCAGGCGGGACAGGCGCGACACCCGGACGGGCCAGCCCTGGAAGCGTTCGCTGAAGGTCTTGAAGTGCTGACGCGCCAGCAGGGTGGTCGGGGCGACCACCGCGACCTGGAGACCGCTCATGGCCGCCACGAAGGCCGCGCGCAGGGCCACCTCGGTCTTGCCGAAGCCCACGTCGCCACAGATCAGCCGGTCCATCGGATGACCCGAGGCGAAATCCTCCAGGACATCCTCGATGGCGGCCAACTGGTCGTCGGTTTCCTCGAACGGGAAGCGGGCGCAGAATTCCTCGAACACGCCCTGGGGCGGCGTGACGGCCTCGGTCGTGCGCATGGACCGCTCGGCGGCGATCCGGATGAGCCCCTCCGCCATGTCGCGCAGGCGGGCCTTGGCCCGGGCCTTGCGGGACTGCCAGGCCGCGCCGCCAAGCCGGTCCAGCTGGACCCCGTCCCCCTCCGAGCCATACCGGGTCAGCAGGTCGATGTTCTCGACCGGGAGGTAGAGCTTGGCCTCGCCGCCATACTGCAGCTCGAGGCAGTCGTGCGGCGCACCCTGGACATCGAGCGTGCGCAGGCCCTCGTAACGGCCGATCCCGTGGTCGATGTGGACCACCAGGTCTCCGGGCGACAGGGCCGAGGCCTCGGCCAGGAAGTTCGAGGCCCGGCGGCGCCGTCCCGGACGGGCCAGGCGATCCCCCAGGATGTCGGTCTCGGCGATGATCGCCAGTTCCGGGGTCTCGAACCCGGCGTCGAGGGGCAGCACTACCCTCTGTGGGCTCCTGGGGTCGGCCGCCCTCGCGGCGTCCCAGTAGGGCGCCAGGGGCGGAGACGGCAGGCCATGATCGGCGAGCATCAATCCCAGGCGCTCGGAGGAGCCTTCCGTCCAGGAGGCGAAGAGGACCCGCTTGCCGGCGGCGGTCAGAGCCCGGGCGTGTCCGACCGCAGCCTCGAAGAGGTTCACCGAGTCCTGGCGACGCTCGGCCCCGAAGGTGCGGCCGGTGCGGGCGCCCATGTCGACGGAGAGGGCGCCCGGCTCACCGGACAGGGTGCTGAACCGGCGTACGCCCCGCCCGGCCAACTGGGACCCGAAGGCCTCCGGGGACAGATAGAGCCCCTCAGGCCCCAGAGGGCGGTACTGACTGCGCCGATCGGCCTGGTCGCGGGCGTCAAAGGCGTCGCAGACCTGGGCGAAACGGTCCGCGAGGGCGGCCTCCGCCAGCCCGTCCAGGGCCAC
>CAIMLY010000382.1 GCA_903842425.1 uncultured Alphaproteobacteria bacterium
GGCGGCGATGACCTCGCACCCCAGGCGCTGGAGCTCGATGACCACCTCCTTGCCCAGCTCGCCCGAACCCAGGAGGAGCACCCGCACGGCGGAGGGCGACAGGGGCGTGCCCAGGCGGGCGGGCGGAGCCACGGCTCAGCCCAGCTTCTGGCGGACGGCGTCCGCCACCGCCCGCGCCGTGATGCCAAACGCCTCGTAGAGGCGCTCGGCCGGGGCCGAGGCCCCGAAGCCCTCCATGCCGACGAAGACGCCGTCCGCCCCGATGAACCGGTCCCAGCCCATGCGCACGCCCGCCTCGACCGCGGCCTTCACCTCGGTCTCGCCGATGACCGCAGCCTTGTAGCGGTCGGTCTGGGCCTCGAAGAGCTCCCAGCAGGGGGTGGAGACCACGCGGGTCCCGATCCCCTCGGCTTCCAGCAGGTCGCGGGCGGCCAGGGCCACGGCGACCTCGGTGCCGGAGGCGAACAGGGTCACCCGGGCGGACGACCCGGCGGCGGCCAGCTGGTAGGCGCCGTGGGCCGAGAGGTTCTCGCCCGAGGCGGCGGTGCGCACCGCGGCGGTCTTCTGCCGGGACAGGGCCATGACCGAGGGCGTGGTCCGGGCCGAGACCGCCAGCTTCCAGCACTCGGCGGTCTCCACGGCGTCGGCCGGGCGGAAGACCAGGAGGTTGGGCATGGCCCGGAGCGAGGCCACGTGCTCCACCGGCTGGTGGGTCGGGCCGTCCTCGCCGACGCCGATGGAGTCATGGGTCATGACGTGGACGACCCGGGCCCCCATCAGGGCGCCCAGGCGGATGGCGGGCCGCGAATAGTCCGAAAAGACCAGGAAGGTGCCCGAGAAGGGGATCACCCCGCCGTGCAGGGCCATGCCGTTCATCGCCGCGGCCATGCCGTGCTCGCGCACGCCCCAGTGGACATAGCGGCCGGCATAGTCGGGCGCATCAAAGGCCGGCGTCCCCTTCACGAAGGTGTTGTTCGAGCCGGTGAGGTCGGCGGAGCCGCCGATCATCTCGGGGATGGCCGGGAAGAGGTGGTCCAGGGCCGAGCCGGAATGCTGGCGGGTGGCGGCGGCCGGCCGGGCCTCCACCGCGGCGGCGATGTGGGCGTCGAGGGCGGCGAAGGCCTCGGCGGGCAGGTCGCCGGCGACGGCGCGCTGGAAGTCCGGCCCCCTTGCGGAACCGCCCAGGCGGGCCTGCCAGGCCTTGCGGCCCCGAACGCCCCGGCGGCCCGCCCGGCGCCAGGCCTTCACCAGGTCGTCGGGCAGCTCGAAGGGGGGCAGCTCCCAGCCCATGGCCTTGCGGGCCTCGGCGATCTCGCCGTCGAACAGGGTGTAGCCGTGGCTGTGGGGATCGCCCTCCCTGGGTCCGGCGCCCTTGGAGATGTGGGTGCGGCAGGCGATCAGGGTCGGCCGGTCCTGCTTCACCGCCCAGCGCAGGGCGGCGGCGATCCTGCCGTGGTCGTGGCCGTCCACGGCCTTCACGGCCCAGCCATAGGCCTTGAAGCGGGCCAGCTGGTCACCGGTCTCGGCGATGGTCGCCTCGCCGTCGATTGTGGTGTTGTTGTCGTCGAACAGGACGGTCAGCCGGTTCAGGCCGAAACGCCCGGCGATGGAGGCGGCCTCATGGCTCACGCCCTCCATCAGGCAGCCGTCCCCGGCGATGACCCAGGTCCGGTGATCCACCAGCTCCCCGCCAAAGCGTGCGGCGAGGTGGCGCTCGGCCATGGCCATGCCCACGGCGGTGGCGATCCCCTGGCCGAGGGGACCGGTAGTGGTCTCCACCCCGGGCGTGTGGCCGAACTCCGGATGGCCCGGGGTCCTGGAGCCCCACTGCCGGAAGTCCCGGATCTGGTCCATCGTCACCGCCTTGTACCCGGTCAGGTGCAGCAGGGCGTAGAGCAGCATGGAGCCATGCCCCGCAGACAGAACGAACCGGTCGCGGTCCGGCCAGTCGGGCCGGGAGGCGTCGAACTTCAGGAACTTCGTCCAGAGGACCGTGGCGACGTCGGCCATGCCCATGGGCATGCCCTGGTGACCGGATTTCGCCCGGTGCACCGCATCCATGGAGAGCACGCGGATGGCGTCGGCCATTTTGACGGGCGAGACGGTCATGGGTCGGGAATCCGTTTGGCGGCGGGAGGGGCCTTGGGCCTCGCACAGGGGATCGGAAGGGTCAAGAAAGGTAAGTGTTCCGGCCCTGCGCCGGATGGCGCTATAGAAGGTCGGCAACCTCCGGAGTCCCCCATGACCCAGGACGAATCCGCGTTTGACCAGGCCGCCCGCCGGCTGGACCGCGCCCTGGCCCTGCTTGAGCAGGAGCTGGCCGGCCGCCCATCCGGCGGCGAGGGCGAACTCTTCGATCCGGCCCGCAATGGCCTGGCCGCCGAGCTCGAGCGCAGTCGCGCCCGGGAGCGGGAGCTCCAGGCCGCCGGCGCCGAGGCCTCCCGCGCCCTCGGCCAGGCCATCGCCGAGATCGAGGCGGTGCTGGGCGCCGGCAGGGGAGACTGATCCATGGCCCAGGTGACCCTCAGCGTGAATGGCCGGCCCTATGTGGTCGGCTGCGAGGATGGCCAGGAGGCCCACCTCACCGAGCTGGCCCGGCTGTTCGACACCCAGGTCCGCCAGGTGTCCCAGGATGTCGGCCAGCTGGGCGAGACCCGGCTCTTCCTGATGGCCGCCCTGCTCCTGGCCGATGAGCTTGCGGACCTGCGGGGACGCCACGCCGGCCTGCAGTCCGACCATGCGCGCCTGCAGTCCGAGGCCGGCGGGATCGAGGGCCGCGCCACCGCCGCCCTCGAGGCTGCGGCCCGCCGCATCGAGAAGCTGGCCGGGGCCTGACGTCCCCCGTGGGTCGCCCGCCTTGCCGCAGGGGCCCGCGAGGCCTAGATTGGAAGGCGGCGGGTCTTGCTGCGGCTCGCGTCGAAGGCGACTAATCCCAGCGACCTTAATTCACTCGAAGGGAGCTGTCCCTGTCCGGGTCCGAGGACCCGGGCACATGGCGCCCACCTGGTCATCCAGGTCGAGGGGATTGAACAGTCCTTCACGGTTCCCGCGGCGCCGCCACCTCTTTCCCCGGACCTTCCTTGCCATCCCCTGATCCCGACCGGATGTCCCGAGACGACCTGCGACGCCGCATGAGGCGGCGGCGGCGGGCCCTTGCGGCGGCGTCGCCGGAGGCGGGCGCCGAGGCGGCCGTGAACCTGCCGGACGACGCCCTGCCTCCCATCCGCGTCTTCGCCGCCTACCTGCCGGCCGGCGGGGAGGTGGATCCCGCTCCCCTGTCCCGGCGCCTGCTCGCCCTGGGGGCGGAGCGGGTGCTGCCGCGGGTCCCGCAGGACGGACCGATGCGGTTCCTCCTGGCCCCGACCGATTGCGCCCTCGAGCCCGACGCCGCGGGGCAGCCGGCCCCGGCGCCCGGGGCGCCCGAGCGGCGGCCCGACCTGGTGATCGCCCCCCTCCTGGCCTTCGATCGCTTCGGCGGCCGGCTGGGCCAGGGAGGCGGACACTACGACCGGGCCCTCGCTGAACTCCGCCGCACAGGCCCC
>CAIMLY010000383.1 GCA_903842425.1 uncultured Alphaproteobacteria bacterium
CGACGCCCCGGTCTCCGGCGGGACGGCGGGCGCCGAGGCCGGGACCCTGGCCTTCATGGTCGGCTGCGACGAGGACCGCTTCGCCGCCATCGAGGCTCTCCTGGCGCCCATGGCCCGGGCGGTCCTGAGGGCCGGCGACCACGGGGCGGGGCAGGCGGCCAAGATCTGCAACAACATGCTGCTGGGCATCTCGATGATCGGGACCTGCGAGGCCTCCGCCCTGGCCGAGCGCCTGGGCCTGGAGGCGGACAAGTTCTTCGACATCGCCTCGAAGTCCTCGGGCCAGTGCTGGTCCCTGACCAGCTATTCACCCTGGCCGGGCCTGGTGGATACCGCCCCCTCGAACCGCGACTACTCCGGCGGCTTCGCCGTGGCCATGATGCTGAAGGACCTGAAGCTCGCCCAGGCGGCGGCGGCCGCCAGCGGCGCCTCCACCCCCCTGGGCGCCCAGGCCGAGGCCCTCTACGCGCTTTGGGATCGCCAAGGGAACGGCGGCAGGGATTTTTCCTCCATGCTCCAGTTCCTGCGGGGCGGGGCTTGATCTGCAGGGACCTCGTCGCGATTTGACGTGGATCATGACGTCGGCGTCAGGTTGGCTGGACATTGGCGCCGCCGGGGTGCAAATGTCCGGCGGTTTTCGTTGGGTTTTCGGTCCGGGCGCGCCGCCCGGCCCGCTGGGATCAGAGCCATGGATTACAAGGCCGCCTTCGCCGACGCGCTGGACAAGGTCCGCTCCGAGGGTCGCTACCGGGTCTTCGCCGACCTGAAGCGTCATCGCGGACGTTTCCCCAACGCCACCTGGACCCGCCCGGACGGCTCGACCTCCGAGGTCGTGGTCTGGTGCTCCAACGACTACCTGGCCCAGGGCGAGAACCCTGTCGTGCTCGACGCCATGAAGGCGGCCATCGACGAGGCCGGCGCCGGCTCCGGCGGCACCCGCAACATCTCCGGCACCACCCGCTACCACGTAGAGCTGGAGCGCGAACTGGCCGACCTGCACGGCAAGGAATCGGCGCTGCTGTTCACGTCGGGCTACGTCTCGAACGAGGCGTCCCTGTCGACCCTCTACAAGATCCTGCCCGGCCTGATCGTCTTCTCCGACGCCCTGAACCACAACTCGATGATCTCGGGCATCCGCGGTGGTCGCGGGCCCCGGCACGTCTTCCGGCACAACGACCTGGCCCATCTCGAGGAACTGCTCGCCGCCGCCGACCCGGCCGCGCCCAAGCTGATCGCCTTCGAGAGCGTCTATTCCATGGACGGCGACATCGCCGACATCCGCGGGACGGTGGCGCTGGCGAAGAGGTACGGCGCCATGACCTACATCGACGAGGTCCATGCGGTGGGCATGTACGGTCCCCGGGGCGCCGGCGTTTGCGAGCGCGACGGAGTCATGGCCGAGATCGACATCATCGAGGGCACCCTGGGCAAGGCCTTCGGCGTCATGGGCGGCTACATCGCGGCGGACTCCGTGATCGTCGACGCCATCCGCTCCTATGCCGACGGCTTCATCTTCACCACCTCCGTGCCGCCGGCCGTGGCCGCCGGCGCCGTGGCCTCGATCCGCTGGCTCAAGGAACACAACGAGGTCCGCGAGACGCACCAGGAACGCGCCGCCGCCCTGAAGGCGCGGATGGAGGCGGCGGGCCTGCCGGTCATGCCGTCGGTCAGCCACATCGTCCCCGTGCTGGTGGGCGACCCGGTCCACTGCAAGCTGATCTCGGACATCCTGCTGGAAGAGCATGGCGTCTACGTCCAGCCCATCAACTACCCCACCGTGCCCCGGGGCACGGAGCGGCTGCGGTTCACGCCCAGCCCGGCGCACACGGATGAGATGATGGATCACCTGGTCGGGGCCCTGGAGAAGCTGTGGGTCCGCTGCAATATCCAGCGGGTTGGCGGCCAGGCGGCCTGACCGCTCCTACTTTTCGGGTCTTGACCCTGCGTAGGCGGTTCCGCCCGCCGCATCGAGGCTGTAAACAGCCGGCGTTCGGCCACGCCGAATCCTCAGGACAGGCCCCATGACCACACAGACCCTCGCCGCCGGCGTCCCGGCGGGTTTCTTCTCGGCTTCGGTGACCGAGTCCGATCCCGCGCTGGGAGCGGTGATCTCGGGCGAGCTGCGCCGCCAGCAGGACCAGATCGAGCTCATCGCCTCCGAGAACATCGTTTCCCGGGCGGTGCTCGAGACGCAAGGCTCGGTCCTCACCAACAAGTACGCCGAGGGCTATCCCGGAAAGCGGTACTACGGGGGCTGCGAGGTGGTGGACGAGGCCGAGGTCCTGGCCATCGCCCGGGCCAAGGCCCTGTTCGGCTGCGAGTACGCCAACGTCCAGCCGCACTCGGGCAGCCAGGCGAACCAGGCGGTCTTCATGGCCACCCTGACCCCCGGCGACACCTTCATGGGCATGGACCTGGCCGCAGGCGGCCACCTGACCCATGGCAAGAGCGTCAACCAGTCCGGCAAGTGGTTCCGGCCGGTGTCCTACGCCGTTCGGTCCCAGGATCACCTGATCGACTACGACCAGGCCGCCGAGCTGGCCCTGGCGGAAAAACCCAAGGTGATCATCGCCGGCGGCTCCGCCTATTCCCGGCACATTGATTTCGCCCGGTTCCGGGAGATCGCCGATTCCGTCGGCGCCCTCCTGATGGCCGACATCGCCCACTATGCGGGCCTGGTGGCCGGGGGCGTCTATCCCAATCCCTTCCCGCACGCCCATGTCGTGACCACCACGACCCACAAGACCCTGCGCGGGCCCCGGGGCGGCCTGATCCTGACCAACGACAAGAAGCTGGCGAAGAAGCTCGATTCGGCGGTCTTCCCGGGTCTCCAGGGCGGTCCCCTCATGCACGTGATCGCCGCCAAGGCCGTCGCCTTCGGCGAGGCGCTCCGGCCCGAGTTCAAGGCCTATGCCCGGCAGGTGATCGACAACGCCCGCGCCCTGGCCGACAGCCTGCAGCAGGCCGGCTTCCGCATTGTCTCGAACGGCACCGACAGCCACCTGATGCTGGTGGACCTGACCCCCAAGGGGGTGAACGGGGCCGACGCCGAGGTCGCCCTCGAGCGCGCCGGCATCACCACCAACAAGAACGGCATCCCGTTTGACCCGCTTCCGCCCGTCCAGACCTCGGGCATCCGGGTCGGGACCCCGGCGGGAACCACCCGGGGCTTCGGCGAGGCCGAGTTCCGGCAGGTCGGCCGCTGGATCGGCGAGGTGCTCGACGGCGTCGCCGCCGGCGGGGACAATTCCGCCGTCGAGGCCCGTGTCCGGGGTGAGGTCCTGGCCCTCACGAAACGCTTTCCCATCTACGGCTGAGGCCTCTAATAGGGGTCGGCCCGGCCGGGAGGGGCCACATCATGCGTTGCCCGTTCTGCGGACACCCCGAAAGCCAGGTGAAGGACAGCCGCCCTTCGGACGACGGCGCGGCGATCCGCCGTCGGCGGTCCTGCCCGGAGTGCGGCGGGCGGTTCACGACCTTCGAGCGTGTCCAGCTTCGCGAGATCACCATCCTTAAGCGGTCCGGGCGCCGTACGCCCTTCGACCGGGACAAGCTGTCCCGCTCCATCGCCATCGCCACCCGGAAGCGACCGATCGAACCGGAACGGATCGAGCGGATGATCTCGCAGATCGTGCGCCAGCTCGAGAGCCTCGGGGAAACGGAGCTTGCGTCCTCCGTCGTGGGCGAGATGGTGATGAAGCAGCTCAAGGCCCTCGATGATGTGGCCTATGTCCGCTACGCCTCGGTCTATCGCGACTTCCGGGAGGCGGCTGAGTTCGCGACCTTCCTCGGCCGCGAGGGCCTGAGCGAGGGCGGAGAGGATGACCGCTAGCCGGGTCACCCTGAAGCTTGCGACCAGCCTGGACGGCCGGATCGCCACCGCCTCGGGCGAGAGCCGCTGGATCACGGGCGAAGAGTCCCGACGCGAGGTCCACCGGCTTCGGGCGGCCCACCAGGCCGTGGTCGTCGGGATCGAGACCGCGCTGGCCGACGACCCGGAGCTGACCGTCCGCCTGGAAGGGCATTCCGGTCCCCAGCCCGCCCGGGTCGTCCTGGACACCCAACTCAGGCTTTCGCCGGAATCCCGGCTGGCCCGGACGGCCCGCGACATCCCGACCTTCCTGGTGGCGGGAAAACCTGGGACGCCGCGCCTGGCGGACCTGGGGGTCAGGGTCCTTGCACCGACGGGGAGTGGCGCTCGTCCAAGTCCGGCCGACGTGGTCGAGGCGCTGAGGGCCGAGGGTTTGGCGCATCTCTTCATCGAGGGCGGCGGAAAGGTCGCGGCGTCGTTCCTGGCCGCGGGCCTGGTCGACCGGCTGGTCTGGTTCCGCGCGCCCCTCATCCTGGGCGCCCGGGGTCGACCGGCGGTGGGCGATCTGCCATGGGAACTCCTGGCCGAGGCCCCGCGCTTCCGGCGCGTCTCCATGGCTGAGGTCGGACCCGATCTCTGCGAAACCTACGAGAGGACCTGATGTTCACCGGAATCGTCACCGACATCGGAATCGTCCGGATGATCCAGGACACCAACAGGGATCGCCGGTTCGAGATCGGCACGGCCTACGACCTCTCCACCGTCGATATCGGGGCCTCGATCAGCCATTCGGGTTGCTGCCTGACCGTGGTGGAGAAGGGTGCGGACTGGTTTGCCGTTGAGGTGTCCGGCGAGACGCTCTCCCTGACACACCTCGGGGACTGGAGGGTGGGTCGACGCGTGAACCTGGAGCGGGCGGCCAAGGTCGGCGACGAACTGGGCGGCCACATTGTCTCCGGGCACGTGGACGGGATCGGCGAGGTGCTCTCGGTCACCCCGGAGGGTGGGTCCCGGCGAGTACGCTTTCGGGCGCCGCGGCCGCTTCACCGCTTCATCGCGCCCAAGGGTTCCATCACGGTGGATGGCGTGTCCCTGACCGTGAACGAGGTCGAGGACGATGCCTTCGGCGTCAACCTGATCCCCCACACATGGGAGGTCACCACCCTTGGCGAGCTCGCGCCGGGGACCCGGGTCAACCTCGAGATCGACATGCTGGCCCGCTATCTCGCCCGCTGGCGGGAAACCGCCTAAGCTGAGCCCTGCAAGGAGATCCGAATGACCCAGGAAAAGCTGCGCCTCCTCATTGTCGAGGCCCGGTTCTACGATGACCTCGCGGACGAACTGCTGAAGGGCGCCTCCGACGTGCTGTCCGCCCATGGGGCGGAATTCGACGTCGTGAGCGTGCCCGGCGCCCTGGAGATCCCGGGTGCGGTGGCGATGGCGCATGAGGCGCGGCTCTCCCCGGCCGGGGTGAGCTACGACGGGTTCGTCGCCCTGGGGACGGTGATCCGGGGCGAGACCTATCACTTCGAGATCGTGTCCAACGAGAGCGCCCGGGGCCTGATGGACCTGACGGTCCGGCAGGAGGTCTGCCTGGGCAATGGCATCCTCACCGTCGAGGACGAGGACCAGGCCTGGGCGCGGGCCCGGGTCAGCGAGGGCGACAAGGGCGGGGGCGCGGCGCGTGCGGCGCTGGACATGATCGCCCTGCGCCGGCGTTTCCTCGGCCAGGAGAGGTAATGTCCGTCTCGCACCAGGCCCGGTCCGTCGCGCGGCTCGCCGCCGTGCAGGCCCTTTACCAGATGGAAGTCTCCGGGGCGGGGGTCGAGGCCGTGGTCCGCGAGTTCTCCGACCACCGCTTCGACCGCGCCCTGGCCGGCGAGGAGGGGGAGTCCCTCGCGGCGGCGGACGAGATCTTCTTCGCGGAACTGGTTCGCGGGGTGGTCGAGCGCCAGCGGCAGGTGGATGCGGCCATCGCGCGCCGCCTGGCCCAGGGCTGGCGCCTGGAGCGACTTGACGCCACGGTGCGGGCCATCCTCCGGGCCGGCGCCTTTGAGCTCTCCCACCGTCCCGACGTCCCGGTGGAGGTGGTGCTCAACGAGTATGTCGATCTGGCGCGGTCCTTCTTCGAGGGGCCGGAGCCGGGTTTCGTCAACGCCGCCCTGGACGGACTGGCCCGGGATGTCCGGAGCTGATCCGCCCACACCGCCGGACGAGTTCGGCCAGATCGCCGAGTTCTTTCGCCCCCTGACCCGGGGCGATCCTGGCGCCTTCGACCTGCTGGATGACGCCGCAGTGGCGCCGATCCAGGCCGGCGCCGACCTCGTTCTGACGCAGGACGCGATGGTGGAGGGGGTTCATTTCCCCCCCGGCGAAGCCGCAGAGGACGTGGCCGCCCGGTTCATTCGCGTCAACCTGTCCGACCTGGCCGCCAAGGGCGCCGAGCCCTTTGCCTGGCTGCAGACCCTCGCCTGGGGGCCGGACTGGCCGCTGGAGCGCCGTCGCGCCTTCGCCCGCGGGCTGGCCATCGAGTCTGAGCGCTTTGGCCTGACCCTGCTGGGGGGCGACACCGTCTCGACCCCGGGACCGTTCATGGTGTCCGGCGCCTTCCTGGGGCGTTGCCCGTCCGGCGGCATGGTCCTCCGGTCGGGCGCCCGTCCCGGTCATCTGCTTCTGGCCTCGGGAGCCATCGGCGATGGCTGGCTCGGGCTCCAGGCGGTGACCCGAGGCCTTGAGGACCCTTCGGGGCGGCTGGCCGGGAAATTCCGACGCCCCGAGCCCCGGCTCGACCTGCGGGCAGTGCTGCGGGCCTGCGCCTCGGCGTCGGCGGACGTCTCCGATGGGCTGATCGCCGATGCAGGGCATCTGGCGCGGGCCTCGGGCTGCGGCGTCCGGGTGGAGCTGGAGCGGGTTCCGCTGTCGGCAGAGGGGCGCGACTGGCTCTTACGACAGGCGGACCGCGCCGTCGCCCTTACGACCCTGGCCTCGGGCGGCGACGACTATGAACTGGTCCTCGCCGCACCCGTGGAGAAGGCCGCGGGCCTCCAGGCCGCCGGCTGCACGGTGATCGGCGGCTTCGTGGATGGGCCCTCGGGCGTGTTCCTGGAGGGCAGGGAGTTGGTGGTCGGGGCCGGAGGCTGGCGCCATGGATAGTCCGCCCCGGCGGTCGCCTTGCGACCTGCAGTCCCGCCCCTTCCCATCGGGTGGATGGAGAGTTCAAATGTCGCGACACCTGCTCCTGATGCTCCTTTGCCTTCTGCTTCCTGCGGCGTCCGCCGTCCGGGCCGCAGAAGAGAAGCCGGCCGGGGCGCCGAGCGACGCGGACCTTCGCCTGGACCTCTCGGGTATCGGGCTGCCGGTGCTCCGGGACGGCCGGGTCGTCAACTTTGTCTTCGTGCGGGCCCGGATCCAGTTGAACCCGGGGCTTAGCCGGCCGGAGATCGAGGCGCGGGAACCCTTCATCCGGGAGGGCCTGGTGCGGTCCGCCTATCGAACCCCGATGAATTCCGGGACGGACTTCATGGCCCTGGATCCGGCCAGGTTCGAGGCCGTCCTGATGCGGGAGGCCAAGGCCGCCCTCGGCGCAAACAAGGTCCGGTCCGTCACCCTGATGGACCAGAAGGCTCAGAAGCGGATCTATGTCCCGCCGGCGCGGACCGGGGGGCCCGCCGCCACGATCCGCCCCTGAAGCGGGCGGGAACCCCGGATTCCCGGGGCCATCGGGCCTCATCCGGGCCTCGACCAGAACAGGCGTTGCATGGAGGGCCGAGGTTTGGCAGTTTCGCCCGTCTTTCGGCGGGCGCAGACTCGGTCGCGCCGTCGTGTCGGGAAAACAACGGGGGACGGACGTCGGGGGTGTGAACCTGTTTCACCCCGGGCGGTCTCCGCGCAGTCTTTGAAGGGGCGCTTCGACCATGA
This sequence comes from uncultured Alphaproteobacteria bacterium, assembly GCA_903842425.1. Lineage (GTDB taxonomy): Bacteria > Pseudomonadota > Alphaproteobacteria > Caulobacterales > Caulobacteraceae > Phenylobacterium. Next base: position 7,730 of record CAIMLY010000383.1, read on the forward strand.
ACTACATCATGCTGGCGATCTTGGCCGGCCTCCTTGCGGTGCTTTACGGCGCCGTCCAGACGGCCTCGCTGATGCGGGCCTCTCCTGGGAACGCTCGAATGCAGGAGATCGCCGCGGCGATCCAGGAAGGTGCGCAGGCCTACCTGAACCGGCAGTACACGGCGATCGCCATCGTCGGCGCCGTGATCTTCGTGGCCCTTTTCCCGCTTCTCGGCGGCCTCGCGGCCTTCGGCTTCCTGATCGGTGCGGTCCTCTCGGGCGTCGCCGGCTTCGTGGGGATGCTGATCTCGGTCCGCGCCAACGTCCGCACGGCCCAGGCGGCCTCTGAAGGGCTGGCCCAGGGCCTGTCCATGGCCTTCCGCTCGGGCGCCATCACCGGCATGCTCGTGGCCGGCTTCGCCCTTCTGGGCGTGGCGGGCTACTTCCATGTCCTGACCGGCCCGATGGGACTGGCGCACAATGACCGGCATGTCATCGACGCCCTGGTCGCCCTGGGCTTCGGCGCCTCGCTGATTTCCATCTTCGCCCGTCTCGGCGGCGGCATCTTCACCAAGGGCGCCGACGTGGGCGGCGACATGGTGGGCAAGGTCGAGGCCGGCATCCCCGAGGATGACCCGCGCAACGCCGCCACCATCGCCGACAACGTGGGTGACAATGTCGGCGACTGCGCCGGCATGGCCGCCGACCTGTTCGAGACCTACGCCGTC